>CAISTG010000054.1 GCA_903888345.1 Candidatus Buchananbacteria bacterium
AGATATCGGGTTGACAATCCTCTTGCCACTCCCTCTTCCAGATAAGCCCAGAGGCCAGGGTAAGAACGTTTTACTTCGTCCGGTGGGACAGTGCAGTCAAGAAGGTATTTGAATTCATCCACTTTCGGAGTCCCGTCTGGATTTGCTTCGATCACCGCATCGTGGACAAATCGCGGACTTGGCAGGATCGGCTTGAGGTAAATCCTCGGTATCTCATACTTCTGCACTTTTTAGGTGTTTGCAAGAAAATAACATACCCACCTAATTTTCCAAGGTTTCTAAATTAAAATCTACATTTTGTTTCGACACAAGCCGCTTGCTTTTCAGCTTTTTCAGGTGTGAATATTCAAGAAACATCCCTTTTACTTTGACATTGTTGGACTTAGTGACATAGTATAGAATTTTAAATTTTATAAACATGGAATTCTATATTATGTCAAAGTCCATTTTCCCGTCCTGCGGTCAAGAGATAAAAAACTTTTTCACCAAGGTCAGACCAGTCGACACGATAGTCGGGCTACTTCAAAAGAGCGGTTTAGGAATTCGAACCTTGCGCCGCAGAATGAGTGAATGTAACGTCATAAGTTCATATAACGCTAACTCCAGTTTCTATACATTGCCGTTCTTCACCGAATTTAACTCTTATGGCCTATGGCATTACAGAGATGCGAGTTTCTCCGTCCGGGGGAATTTGGCTGCGACTATAAAACATCTGGTTGACGTTTCCGCTGCTGGCTATTCCGCTGGCGAGATGTCAGAAATCCTACGAGTAAAAACCGATGATTTCCTAAGGATACTGTCGTTGAAGCGGGAAATCGGCAAAGCAAGGTTTTCTTCCAAGAATATTTATTTTTCGATAGACGAAAACGCTTGCCGGAAACAGATTTTCACTAGAAAAAACTTGTCGGCGAAATTGCAACTGAAGAAGTTGGCACTTCCACGCCACAAAGACCAGATAGCAATTTTGACCGAGATTATATCAACCGATAATCCGACCATCTTAGCCGAGGATATTTACCGAAGGCTGAACAAGAAGGGATATAAGCTAAATCTGGAACAGGTTGACGGTGTAATCAATCACTACGGATTAAAAAAAAATCCTCGATAGAAAACGAGGATTTGCTTGTAGCGAGCGTTAAAGAGGCGGCCATGTCAGTAGTCGGCTTAAGAAAACGCCGGATCATGGCGAGCTTGGCAATGCGATTTTGCGGAGGGTCGCCTAGGAAGACCGAACGCAAATTCGGTTTTGCCAGAGATAGTGTCACCACAGGTATTGGAGAGTTAAAATCGGGGATAAGCTGCATAAGCAGTTATTCCGAAAGAGGCAGAATAAAAACCGAGGTGGCTTATCCCCAAATTGGAGATGACATCCACCATATCCTTAAAGAACACAGTCAAACCGACCCCACTTTCAAATCAACTCTTTGCTACTCGAAAATGACTGCGGACAAGGTGCGGGATATACTGATTTCCGTAAAGGCGCATTCCCCCGATATTATTCCGAGCCGGCAGACTATTGGCACCATCCTTAACCGGACAGGCTATCGTTTGCGGAAAGTGTTAAAGGCAAAGCCGCTCAAGAAAATAAAAGAAACAGATATAATTTTTGACAATGTGCATCGGCGCAACACCACTGCGGATAACAATTCCAAAGTATTGAGAATTTCCATCGACAGTAAAGCCAAACTTAAAATCGGTGAATTATCACGAGGCGGAAAATCAAGGGGGCTGACACCAGTAAAAGCACAAGATCACGATACGGATGTTGTTGAAATACTGCTTCCTTTCGGAATAAGCGTGGTAAACAGTACGCAGTTTGACATATTCTTCGGCCACTCCAATGAAACTTCCGATTTTATCGTCGACTGTATGGAGAAATGGTGGCATGAAAATGAAAAGGAATATGACGACATCGAAGAATTGGTGATAAACTTGGATAACGGTCCGTCCAATAACAGCAACAGAACCCAATTCATAAAGCGAATGGTGAATTTCACACGCGCGATCAGAAGAACTGTCAGGTTAATTTACTACCCTCCCTATCATAGCAAATACAACCCCGTTGAACATTGTTGGGGGGCGCTTGAAAATTATTGGAACGGCGCGATAATGAATTCTGCTGAAGTAGCTTTGAATTGGGCGAAAAACATGCAATGGAGAGGCGAACATCCGACAGTCTATGACATGCCGGGAGAATACCTTAAAGGCGTCAGATTGACCCAGAAAGAGTTGAAACCTTTTAACCATTATTTTTGCAGGTTGTCAGAACTCCCTAAATGGGATATCACAATTAGTCCATGACTGTGGGTATGTTATTTTCTTGCAAACACCTTACGGGATCTAATTCCCGTTTACTGGAGATTCTTCCAGGTACTGAGTATTCACGCTATGCCATACCTCTAGACTATCAGCCATCACGCGCATTTGCGCCGAGGTATGGCTATACGCGCGGAAAAATAGAAATGCTCGAACAGTGGTTTTCCGCACATAACGGCGACTACATAAAATTTCTCGATTACATGCGAACACTCAGATTGGGGCATATCCAGATTTCCTTGTCAAAGCGTGCACCCCTGGCGCCAGCCTGGGTGGGAGGGCCTATTTCCGCCTTCGAT
>CAISTG010000055.1 GCA_903888345.1 Candidatus Buchananbacteria bacterium
CGACCTGACGATACCATCTGAACCTTATTTCTTGAGGGGCGCTAAGCTTTGATCCTGGCATATATTTTGCTAAGTTTAGGTGAGTTAACAGTGTCACCCTTATCTTACCAAAATGTCACCCTTTGATGTTAACTGTACATACAATTGACAATCATTCATTAGTGTGATATATATAATAATTGTTGTCCTTTACCATCAGTCAATCGGGCACCGCCCAAAGGAGCAAAACATGCTTAGCACAGCGACTTACTTTTTTTTGATCTCGGTTATTGCCGGCATTTTGGGACTCATGGCTATTTACTGGACTTCGAAAAAACCAAATTCTACAATTGCTTTCCTGGTTTGCGTCACTCTATGCACTATTTCATTTTTGAGTCTTTGTGTGCCAATCTGGAGTTTCTTGCATAATGACATGAAAACAAGTATGAAGGAATTCGAGTTCGAGCAAAATGAACTTAGAACTCAATGGGTCAACGAAGCTCGGTCATTAACCGCCTATGTCTGCGGTCAAAGCATCGATGGCGCTGAAGCTTGGTGGCCACCCTATACTCAGGATCAAGCGCTAAAGCACATTCTCAATCATCGCGATATCTTTGCTCCGGCAATCGCCAGCATTGATGTTTATATTTTCAAGAATACTGATCGGCAAAAGCTGAGTACTGAACAATGGTACTATATAAACTCCTGGTGGCATAAAACCGGAAAAGTAAAATTATCCGCGCCATTCTGTATGCAACTTCGTGATTAACAGCCTACTCCGGTACACTTAAACGTATACCGGTTTTTTTATTCTATAATATCAATCTCCCTCAATCTCTTTTAAAACCCAATCATTCCCAGATGACTCTACAATCGATATTTCTAGACCGCTGGCGATGTCGCCTTCAGCTAGCATCTTGATGTTGAACTCTAAATTTTCAGGCTGCACTGTTTCACCGTGTTCAATTATAGAACCCAGCTCGATAATTGCCTTAGTAACTTTTTGCAATTCGTGGTTTTCCGCCTCTTTGAGAATCGCCCGATAAATCAGATCGGCCACATGGAAATCATGCATAATATTAATTAAAATTTATAAACAAAAGCATAATAATCGCGCTTCGCGTCTAAGGTTATTTTATTAACATAACTAATTTCTGGCAAGGGACAACCCTTGACGATAACCATGGCGCCTGGCTTTAATTCGTGTTTTAATTTCTGTGCCACGCGTCCCAATAACGGCGGAACCAGATAGACATAGACAAAATCAGCATCACTTAAATCAGCTCGAAAAAAGTTTTTGAAATAAACCCGAGCCAAACCGCGACCC
Organism: Candidatus Buchananbacteria bacterium; assembly: GCA_903888345.1. Classification (GTDB taxonomy): domain Bacteria; phylum Patescibacteriota; class Patescibacteriia; order 2-01-FULL-39-33; family 2-01-FULL-39-33; genus CAISTG01. The sequence continues at coordinate 1,307 of CAISTG010000055.1, forward strand.
TGAAACCATGATTTGATTAATGCTTGCAGAAACGGAAAAAGCGACAATTCATAACCCACGCATTTTTTGGGCTCAAACTGGGCCGCTGCCATCAAAAAATTTCCGCCACCACAACCGATGTCATAAATTACCGACTCCGAATTAATCCGAAATTGTGAAAAGATTGCATTAAAATGCTGCCGCTCGGTTTGAACTGGTGGAACTTGAGTGACAAATAAAATAAACAAAATGTTAACTACCACATAAATAGAAACCACTGCGGTAACAACAACTGTCAAGCCCAAAATTACCAAAACCAAATAATAAATAATAATCATAGTTTAAAATTAATGCGTGGCACAAGAAATACACGGATCATAAGCGCGAATTAAGGCTCGAATTTTAATAGCCCGCTTCGCCTCCGGCAAGTCCATGACATTAGGCAAGTAGGCCAATAAATCATCTTCTAAATTTTTTAAAAAGGAAACGGTTGGCGTAATAATCTGACAATCAGCAATTATTCCGTCACGATTAATCCGATAGCCATGATACAATGTTCCCCGAGGCGCTTCCACAGCAGCGCAGCCATAACTTTCCTGACCCCGCGGATTAGCTTCGGCGATGAGTGCCAATTCCGCCGCCGGATTAACTTCCGGTCGCAAACTAACCCTTAAATCTCGCAGTAATAGCTCAGCCTCTTCCAAGCAATGGATAATTTCAATGGCCTGAGCCACAATATTTTTAAAAGTATTATATTCCGGCAATTGCCAGTTTAAGCCCTTAAAAACACCCGCCGCTAGTGGCCGCAAATACCGATGATTGATATTAAGGCGAGCCAACGCCCCCACCATAAACGGTTGACCGTCTAATTCAGCTGACTTAGCGGCACGATAAGGTTCTTCAATTTCTTTAATACTCTTAGTAAATTTAGTTGCGGCAATAATCTTCTCGCTTCCATCTGCCTGCAATAACTTTAAATGCCCATCATAAAACGGATAGGTTTTACCGTCATAGAGCGCCACAAACTGGGTCGGGCGAGAAAATTTTGGTAGCTTCACTTTAAGCACCATATTGACAACTGCTAAAGCTTTTTTTAAAGCCTGAGGATAACGATTTAACAAATTATCTAATTCGGCCACCTCCGGCAGCACTTTAAAGCCACCGACTTCACAAGCAATTGGATGAACCGCCCGGCCGCCAACAACCTCAATTATTTTTAGTGCCCACTCACGCAATTCCATCGCCGCACTAGTTTCTTTTTTGTGCTGGCTAATAAACTTGAGATCATCGGTAATATCAAAAAAATCCGGCAATGACAAGAAAAATAAATGTAAGGCATGACTATGAATCATTTGCGCCATCAGCATGAGTTTCCGCAACTTTATCGTTTGCGCTGATGGTTGAATTTCAAAAGCAGTTTCAATCGCTTTAATCGAACAAATTTTATGGACCACCGGACAAATACCGCAAATTCGCGAAGTAATAATTGGAGCCTCATAAAAATTTCGGCCGACCAAAATTCCCTCGATCAATCTCGCACCTTCCGTGGTCATCATTTTGGCCGACTTAACATCGCCACGTAAAATCTCGGCGACGAAATCGCTGTGGCCTTCCATTTTACCAATATGATTGACTTGTATTTTCATAATTTAACTTATTTTTTCTTTGGCGGGACAATCAGCGCTTTATTAATACTGTCGCGCGCACCAAAAATTTCCAAGACATGATTAATTTCCTGCTCCGTAAAATTTTGCTCGAGGTGAGCTAACAAATTCTTAACTGCCGCACCTTCAAATAACCCGCGACAACCCCAGCAAGCCTGCTTGCTTTTTAGGCAGACAGCATGGCAACCGCCCAAAGTAATCGGACCAAGACAAATTTGACCTTGTTGCAATAAACAGTCATAGCCATTATTCTGACATTCATGACAAACAGGATTTTGTGGCAATTTCGGCCGGCGGTTATTTATTAATTGCTGTAGCACCTCCATTAATTCATCACCCGTAACTGGACAGCCCGGAATAACGAAATCCACCTTAACAAAATTTTCAACCTCTTTAATGTCAGGATTTTCTACCCGCAACTGATTCTTATAGACATATTTGATGGTTTTCTTTTTCAAGCCATAATTCTTTAATTCCCAAACTCCTCCCAGGGCAGCACAATTCCCCAAAACCACCAGTAACTTCGAACGCTGGCGCATCTCCCTCAATAGCTTTAGATTTTCTTTAGTGACCGGATTACCCTCAATCAAACAGAGATCGTACTTAATATCCAGCATTGGCTTATCTTCAATCAAACGGAACTCATCAACCTCGAAATGCTGGAGTAAATCCAAAAATTTCTGGCCTTGATCCAACAAAACAAACTGGCAGCCTTCGCAGGAAGTCAGTCCAATAATCGCTAATCGTTTCTTTTTTATTTTAGCCCTCATATTAATATTTTAAGTTCACGTTCCATCATTTCGTAACTTAGCTCGCCCTTAAACAGCGCCCAGCGTTCATATTTTTTTTCACTATCATAAAACTTGTCATCATAAATTTGGTAACTGCGCCGATAAGCTTCCGGCGTTAAATTAAACATTACGGAATTAGCGCCAGCTAGAAAGCATTTTTGGCGTGCCGCTTCTCCCCCGCCCAACGTTTCCATGGCGGTAGTAACCGGTATGCGCGCCGTTGGCAGTAATAATCTACAAGTGGCAATAAATTTGAGCACCTGCTCAAAAATAATTGCCGGCGCTGTCGCTAAGGGAGTATTTGAACTCGGCACCAAGGGACCAAACGAGGGCATGAAAGTATCGAATTCTTTCAGTAACCACAGATCATTAGCCAAATCTTCGACGGTCTGATCGGGTAAACCCAGGATACAACCGGTTGAGATAACAAAGCCTAAGTCTTTCATGGCTCGCAAATGATCTAAGCGATCAGCCAAACCCTTGGCCGGATGTAACTTCTCGTAAAGTTCTGCATTGGAAGTTTCAAAGCGATATAAAACACCATTAACTCCGGCAGCTTTTAATTGCTCATAATCAGCGCGACTACGATCGCCGATACTCAGGTACAAAAACAAACGGCACTGCTTTTTTATTTCTTTAACGATTTCGACTAACTTATCTATCGTATACCAATCGTCTTCACCGGACTGTAAAACCAGCAATTTATAACCTTTATCATTAACCGCGCTAACGGCAGTTTGAATTATTTCTTCCGGCGACATCCGATACAACTGCTTACACTGATTGGATTTTCGTAAACCGCAATAATGGCAATCATTCTTGCAGTAGTTCGAAAATTCAATAATACCATGAATGCAAATATGGTTTTTGATGCTCGCTAAACGAACCACATTAGCCTCGGAATACAGTGCTAACAGATCTGCTTCTGTTGATAGTGATAATAATTCTTGTAAGTCAGCTTTAGTTAACGCGGAATTAGCGGCGCGTTCGAAGATCTCTTTTAATTCTGATCGGATTTCTGCCGCTACTGTTCGCGGATAACTGGTCAATAAATCTTCAATTTCCTGAGCTTCTTCGGCCGATATTTTCTTGATCAAATAATCACCCGTAAACAACACAAAATCTCCGGGAGATAACGACTCTGCCGTACCGACTTTAACCACCTGTTGTTGTCCATTATAGTCGATTTCAGCCAACAAACCGTTGACTGCTTTAACTTGGGCCGGCAGAGTTAAACACATACCTCTTACATTTTTTTCTTATAGATCATTAAGACACCAATGACAATCAAAACGATCGGCCAAATAATATCCCAATTTACCATGGCTAAAATGCCAAGACTTTTGAGCAAAAAGATTGCTCCGACAATGATGAGGGCGTAAGCCAACATACGTTTGTTATTTATTAATTAAACTTGATACAAATACATCGGCAAGTCCTTATCGGTGGGCTTGTCTTCTTTGACTAAATGATCTTTCCAGTCGGTCATATCCCAACAACCAACCACGACACGAGTCCCCGGCTTCAATTCTTTCTTGAATTTTGCTAACAAGCGTTTATAGCTTTTGTCTTGCAAAAAAACAAAGACAACATCAGCGCCACTCAGATCATAATTAAATAAATCACCATACAAAATTGCTGCGCCTTTTTTAAAGATACTTTTGATCCAGGCATAGAAATACGGCAAGACGAAAATTTCAATACCAATTGCTTCTGCGCCCTGATTAGCGGCTTCAAAAACTAACCGGCCATCACCACAGCCCAAATCATAAACGCGTTCACCTGGCTTAATCGCCGCCAAAGCGACCATCCGGCCAACATCTTTGCGTTTGGTTGGCAACCAAGGAGCGGCAGAAATAGCACCATAAACAGCGGTGCCTAAAATTAAGAAGACTAGAAGATAAAGTAAGGTGGACATCATAATCAAATATTATTAATTGATTTAAATTGCATTGGGGATATCTTTAAGTTGTGCATAAGAAAACACTGGGCCATCCTTACAGACATAATAGCGTCCGATAGCACAATGCTGGCAAACACCGTGACCACAATACATTTTGCGTTCCAGAGATAACCAAATATTTTCCGGCTTAACTTTTTTATTTAATAATTCTTTAATAACAAACTTATACATAATAGGCGGACCGACCAAAACAACAGCCGAATCAGAATTAATTTCATGCTTTTTGATTAATTCAGTCACTAAACCCTTCTCACCTTTCCATTTAGCGGATGGCAGATCTAAAATAATACCAAATTCCGCCTGACGATTCCACTTCGCATATTCTTGTTTAAATAGCAGGGTATTTTCATTCTGACAGCCATAAAAAATCTGTAACTTAGGCGTTTTTAAGCGACCCTCCATAAAATCAACAATCAATGGTCGTAGTGGCACAAACCCACAGCCACCACCGATTAAAATTAAATTTTTAGCACCAATTGCTCCTAAATCAAAGCCATTGCCAAAAGGTCCCCGCACATAAACTTCGTCCCCCACCTGAAGCTGATTTAATTGATGCGTTAACTGACCGACATCACGAATGGCGAGTTCAAAATATTTGGCCGCATAAAACGGCGAAGAACAAATACTAATCGGACATTCACCATATCCTGCCAAGCCGATTTGCATAAATTGCCCGGCCAAAAAATCAAACTTTTTTTGATCCTTAAGTTCCTTAAACCGAAATCTAATCAATTTAGTATCAATTGATTCTTGTGAGACAGCCACGACTACCGCTAATTTTGGTTTATAAACGTTAATCATTTTATTTACAATCTTTAGTACAATTACATTTATTTTCCCATTCTTCACATTTACCATTGCCACAGTTTGAACAAATGCTTGCTGACCCCATTAAGGGCACACACCCATCATCGTCAGCCATATCGTCGTGCGGGGAATACTGTAACCCACCTGAAATACCGACCAATCCAGAACAACATTCACCGAAGCGACCATCTGGGCCAAGAGAAGCATTTTCAAACGCCTCGCCGGCCTTTATACAGCCATTCAAACTAGATTCCTCTGTTGGTTTATACGAATATATAACAGCAAAAATTACCAAAATAATTACCAATAGGCCGGCAAAACTACAAAATACTACATTTATTTTTTTCATACACTTATTATTTAATCTTACTTAACTTAGCAATATTTTTAAAGATATCAATACCGACGGGACAAACCTTGCTGCAACGGCCACAAGAAACACAACCCGGCAGATTATATTGGTGCGGAATGCGGACGAATTTATGCTCATACCAAAAAAAGATCTTTTTCTTAATCGTTGCCAATTCTTTAAAGCCGCCGGCCAACTTTGAAAAATCATTGTAGAAACAACTACTCCTAACCCGATCACGCCGAGCATCATTGGGGTCAATTTTATCGACAAAATCGAAACAAAAACAAGTCGGACAAACATTGGAACATTTGCCACAAGCCAAACAAATATCATCAAGCGTACTCCAGAGGCTATGTTTAAGAGAATTTTCTAATTTCGTCTGCAATCCCATCATTCGCTTATCCGGACCCGATTCCGCCACCGCTCCAGCAAATTTGATATTTGTGAAATCTTTAATGCCGTTTGTTTCCAGTAGCTTTCTTCCCTTTTCTGATCCGCTATAAAATTTCAACTTGTTATTCTTAATCCGAGCAATAAAAACATCAAACGGCACATGCTCTAGGACATCAGCTTCAAAATTATGCGAAAATACCTTTAATTTTTGATAATCATGCGGCCAGTCGGAGCTATAGCCAACTATTAGCAAATTAGCTCGACGATTCTGGTAATAGACATCATTACTAAAGACTAAGTCTAGTAACATTAAAGCCTTTAAATCCAAAACATTAACTCCTAAGCACAGTGTTAGGGGCTGCTGACCGGCGGTCGTCTGTAATTTATCACCAGTAATATCAAAAATGCGCTCTCGTGCTGGTATAATTATTTCCTTCCAAGAATTAGCCGGCATACTACCCGACCAATCAATTGCTCGAAAATCTTGAATTTCTTGGATTCTTAAAACCGAGCCGCTTTTAGTCGGCGCATAAATAAAGTAATCTTTAAGCCAGGTTTCAGCCAGCCGTTGGAGGATTACATCGCTTTTTAACATGTCTATATTATAGCAGTTTCTGACCAAAATAAAAAGCGGACAACCATCTCGGTTATCCGCAACTTACTACTTCTTTTTGGGTACTAATTTCTGACCGCAACACTCGCACCGTAACAATTCCGCGGCGCACGGCTGACAAAACTTATGCCCCTTGGGAATACGATTATCGCAATCGTCAACTTGGCAAACAGCGCTCGGTCGATCAATGTTTTGCGGCAAATGATTACAGCTATCGCAAAGTGCCATGATTCCACTCCTTCTACCCGTTATAACTTATTTCCCAGACGCCAGTAAGGTGTTCCAGTGCCTTGGTTAAGTTGTTCTTGAAAAAATCGTGATGCTCACCATTTCGGATGGAAACCTTGATAAAATTGGCGGGACCATCGATCATGATCGACACTGAAATCTTCTGTCTCATGAACCAAGTCCGATCTTGATAAATAAAGAGATAGCAGAGTGGCCCGAGCGGCCGTCGTACTACCTGATATTCTCGCTCACTAACCACATTGGCGTTGAGTTGCAGAACGATACCATTAAGTCGACTTTCGATGTCATGAGCAACTAGTTTGACGTGTGCGTTTCGCATCTTTAACACGAGTCACCTCCTATTGTTCTGCTGTATAAACTTTTTGATATTTTACCAACCGGCCGCGAGCCGGCGTTGCAATCGAGCGCAAAGGCTCGGATCACTGATGGGTAAGCGGTAAAGCGATCTAACTGTAGCATCAAGATCATAACTCAGACGCCGTTGCTCATAGGTTGAACCGACTTCCGTTAGCTCTAACAAGCCGTAAGCAGTTCTGGTGTCACTATCGCGAGGTTGACCGACACTACCGGGATTAATGATATAGCGAGCTTCCGCCAGAATTGGCAAAGTCACATAATCTTCAATCTGGCGATAATCGTGATAATTTGCTCGCAATTGCCCCGCAACACTTTCATAGAAATATGGGATATGGGTATGACCCAAAAAAACAATCTTGATTTCCGGCACCATAAATTTGAGCTGACTATAGCAAGGCTCTTCGCCATAATCATCGCCCCGATAACTGACATAACGAGCGTTACCAGGCTGAGTTAAGGTGTCATGCGAAATAGCAATGCCGCAATTATCAAACTGCTGATAACTCGGCAAGGCCTGCAGAAAATTATACTCTTCATCCGACAACACCTTGTCGGCATGAACAATGCCCGGTAAAACTAATTCATTTTGACAATCTTCTCGCCAACATTCGTCTCGTAACATCAACTCGTGATTGCCACGAACAAAATGTATTGGTCGAGCCAAACTTCGTAATAGCTCGAGACATTCCTTGGGCTGAGCAAAATAGCCGACAATATCGCCCAAGCAAAAGATTCGATCTACCTGTTGAGCCTCGATATCTTGCACTACTGCTCGCAAAGCGGCTAAATTCGAGTGAATATCACCAATAATCGCATATTTCATCGTATTTACTCCTATCGGTTGTTTTTTGTTTGTAAGGAACTTGTCGACACTATAAACTATTTTTGACTAATTGTCAATATTTTGGTGCAACATAAAAGCGAGCCAAGGCCCGCTCCCATTATTTCAAACTAATAATTTGATAACCATATTTTTCGACGTCCTCCGCCGGCCAGAAAGCCAGATCTTTTACCTTGCCGACAAAGCCGACGATCTTACTAATTTCTCGCCCCGTATATTCCTCGGTCTGTGGATCCCATTCTTTCATGACTAAAGTATCACCCGGATTACATTCAAAATCCGCTAACCGAAAATCATAAGTTTTTTCACCTGATAATATTTTCTCGAAATACTCCGGCCAAGTTTTTTTCTCGATAATCATAAATTATTCTTCAATCTTTTTTGGTCCATCTAACTGCAATGGTTCAATCACGCTTTCGGCTCCCGTAATTTTGACGACATCTTTATCGATTTTCTTCAGTTCTTTATCGGCCAAGTTATAAGCATTGACTGTGGTCGCTAAACTATTGCCTAATTTTTTAAAATATTCATCGTAAGCCAAAACATGTTTATTCAAACCTTCGACGCGTTTAATAATATCTTTGGTTTGTTCTTCAATCTTTAACGCCCGCAAACCCTGCAAAACGGTCTGTAAATAAGCGGCAAAAGTAGTCGGTGAAACAATAATAACTCGTCGCTCCTTAAACGCGTAATCAATCAAACTGCGGGTATTGATTTTAATGGCACCGACTTCATTCACTAGCAAATCATAATAAATTGCTTCGGCCGGAATAAACATAAACGCAAAATCCATCGTCCCCTTGTTTGGCTTAATGTATTTACTCGTCTCATCAATGCGTTTCTTTAAGTCATTCTTAAATTCTTTTTCATACACCAATTTCTTCGCTTCGTCATCTTCATTAACAACTCGATTATAATTATCCAGCGAAAACTTAGCATCAACCGGAATCAAACCGTCTTTAGTAAAGATTACAGCATCAACAATGTCGCCATCATCAAAGCCATATTGTAATTTAAAAGCGGTTGGCGGCAAAATATTTTCTAAGACTAAATTAAGAGCGGCTTCGCCTAAATTACCGCGTTGTTTCTGGCTCGTCAAAACTTTTTCTAAATTTTTTAATTGCTCCGAAAAACCCATGACCTGTTTATTAGTTTGCTGCAACTCCACAATCTTTTCCGTAATGCCTTTGACGATATTCACACTCTGCGCAAATTGCGTCTGCATTTGTTGGGTTGATTGCGCCAACTTATTATCAACAGTTTGATTTAAGCCTTTTAGGCTCGAGTCCATAGTTTGGTTAAGTTCCTTAATGCGTTCAAACAACAGTAGAGAAGTTTTATCATTTCCAGTACTATCAGAAAGTTTCGTCAATTTCTGAGTAAAAATGACGAAAATAAAAATAATCGCCGCGAGCAAAATTAACACTAAAATTATTAAAAATAGTTCCATATTTATGTTTGTTTATTAAGCTTATTATAGCCTAATTAGTATAAAAATCAAAGTAAAATAAAAAAACGCCCATTTCTGGGCGTTTGATAATTCCAATACTATTACCAACCAATTGCAATCCTCAGAAATAACTCATCAAGGACTCTTATTCCCCTACATCCCGAGGTAATATTAATTGTATATCCAGATACTTCGCACCAAGCAATTAACTCGACACATCTTACGGCTAGGGCGATGTTTACCGCCCTTACGGTTTCTGCTTCGTTATCAAACTTATAACGCTCATTCAGTAATGGATATATGCAGCGATTTGGATCGGCTGCGCTTGAATCAACTTTCAATTTCGTCTCCAGTACATACTCTTTAGACTTCGGTTGACCAGTAGCATAATGCTCGATTTCCAACTGTAAATTATTGAAACCCTCTGGGGAATCGTATATAATTTTTTTGTCTTTTTGAATCTTCGCCAGTAATAAATCGGCGACTTCAGATGAGAAACCAACTAAGGTTGAAATTTTTTTCAGTCTGGTAGCGGCCTGAGCCTCCTCAAGTTTCTTCTGTTTATTATCGGCGGCATTAAGACGTTTGCAAATTCTACGAGTCTTTTCGGCTAGTTTCATAATATCATCTCCTGCGGTTGGGGTTGAGCAACTAATATTTAATGAACATTAACGATTACTATTTATACCGCAAACCGATTAATCTGTCAAGCAAATTAAAAAACCGTTTCTGCTGGGCAAAAACGGCATTATATTGTTTAAATTACCAACCATAAACCACAAACTTTAGATGAAACCAAATAGCGTTAACTTTGAACCCAGTATTGATTGAAATACCAGCCTTTAGCTCTTCCTGTTTACAGAAAGTCCTGATATTCTTAGCCATCTCATCAGCCTCAACCAAAGCTGTCAGTTTATCTTTCAGCAATACAAGCTCCCTGTCAGTTAGTTTTTCTTCTTCGTCGTCTTCAAAGATTGTGTCACTTGTCGTAATACTGGCAATGCCTACAACTTCCTGTTGCTCGTTATCGGCAGCTTCCAAAATCTTATCATAAAGAGCGCTGGTTGACGCAAAAGCTGACCCCCTGAGTAATTCCTTCTTTAAATGCTCAAAAATAAACTTGGCTTTGACATCAATTTCTTTTTGCCTTTTCTTCATAGTAGCGTCAAGTTTGGCATTCACTATTTTTGCCGCGCGCGCCCTTAATGAGTCATTATTACCAGTCGCACCTTTGTCGCTTCCGGAAGATACGGTTTGGGTCCTTTTCTTTCGCTCCATTTAACTCACTCCTGTGGTTGTTGATCAGTGCTTCAACGAAAAGCGGGCGAAGCTGAGTTCGTCTCCATTACGGAGAATCGCGAATTGTGGCACCAGCGTCCGGCCATCAACCGTCACTCGTGTCTTAGACAGCAATTCCATTTCCGCTTTGCTGATTGTCGGTCCAAAAACGTTTTTGATATTAACCGCATTACAAGCCGCCTGCTTGATGATGCCAAATAACGGCAAAGCGCTGTCCGCCTCATTTACCGCCTCCAAACAATAGCGATACCCACCATCAAAAGGCATGGAACTAGTGGCTGAAAGTTGAATTTCCTGCTCAATCTGAACTTCATGATCCTGGATGGTCTGATAGAACGCTTTAACGTCTGACATGTCTTGGTCCTCCAATTGGTTTGTTTACGTGAATGTATTTAAGGAACAAAAAAGCTTCCCCTATTTATATCACCGAAAACCAATCTTGTCAAGCTAGTACTAAAACGGCAAATCACCAATATCGGCATTAAAATTTAACAACTTCTTTTTCTTCGGTGGTTGGGACTTTTCATATTCTTCATCTTCATCAACATAAATCACTTCCTCAGCGTCAATCGACTCCCCGCTCTCCAAATCCCAGCGCTCATACAGCGCATATGGCAGCTCTTTAATAAACGGCGATGGCTGCAAAACATTATCACGACTAAACAAGGGATAACTCAAATATAACTGTTCTTTGGCGCGAGTAACCGCCACATAAAATAAGCGTCGTTCTTCTTCCATTTCTTGCGGCTTATCATAAGTGCGAGAATGCGGAAATAACCCATCAGCTAAACCTAAAATAAATACCGCTTTCCATTCTAAGCCTTTAGCCTGATGAATAGTTGAAAGAACTATTTGCTCCCCCACTTCCTCCACCGAGCGATCACCATCACGTCCGCGAAAATTTTCGGATAAAGCAGTATCGGTCAAGAATTTTTCTAGGTCTTCATAAGTTGCCACAAAGGAAATCAACTGCTCTAAATCTTCAAGTCGCTCCTGATAATTTTCGAAATTTGCTTGCAAATATTTTTTATAACCAGAGTCAATGACAATTTTTACTAACGACGACAAGTCGGTTAGGTCAGCGCCCGCTAATTGTGTCAGTGTTCGTTTTAAAGCTTGCCAGCCAGATGCCGCTTTAGAGCTAAGCCTTACGTCATCCTGAGCCTGCGAAGGATCCCAAGTTTTTCCACGAGATCCTTCATTGCGCTCCGCTTCATTCAGGATGACATCCGAGAGAGAGCCAAACTGACTAATCCACTGCCAAATTTTATCAGCAGTCGCTTCACCGATGCCTGGTTGCATCGATAATAAACGTAACCACGAAACTTCGTCTTTAATGTTAGCTAAAATTTTAAGATAGGCCGTAACGTCTTTGAGGTGCGCCTGTTCGAAAAATCTTAAACCACCCCGCATTTGATACGGAATATTACGTTTATTAAGTTCCATTTCTAGCTCTAAAGATTGAAAATGCGAGCGGAATAAAACCGCCATCTCACTTAACGCAATTTTATCATCCCGCTGCAAATCTAAAATTCTCTGCGCCACAAATTCCGCCTGTTCATAATTATCGGTCGCTGAAAGTACCGCCGGTTTAGCGCCAGATGGCTTCACGGCTGATAATTTCTTATCGAATTTTTTGACATTTTTATTAATCGACAAATTTGCCAAGGCCAAAATTTCTGGAGTAGAACGGTAATTAATATCCAACTTAAACATCATGGCATCCTTATATATTTTGGGGAAATCTAAAATATTATTAACATCGGCGCCACGAAAACCATAGATGCTTTGGCTATCATCTCCGACTACTAAAATGTTATTCTGCGGTTGCGCTAAATTATTAATAACGCGGCTTTGTAAATAATTGGTATCTTGATACTCATCCACTAGAATATATTGGAATTTACGCCCTAGAGCGGCGCGCAAGTGCGTGTCAGTTTCCAGCAACTCATTCCACTTCACCAAGAGATCATCAAAATCTAAAGCATTGGTTAATTTCTTCCGCTCGCCATATAAAAGCGCTGCTTTTTCAATGTAATATAAATGTTGACGATTAAGTTGATCAAAACGGTCCTCAATCGTTTCCTTTAAATCACGGCACAAATTAGAACTTAAGGAAATGACCGATTTAATTACTCGCGGCTTGGGGAAATACTTATCGGCTGGTGGGTTAGTTTGCTGAATGCAATTTTTAAGCAAGGTTAAAGAATCCTCTTCGTCGAGAATTGTAAAGTTACTAGCAATGCCAATCCGTTCACCATACATGCGCAACATCCGATTGCCGATATGATGGAAGGTTCCACCCCAGAGACCCTTAGCATCAGCTCCTAGTGCCACGCTAATGCGTTCTAACATCTCCTTGGCCGCTTTATTAGTAAAAGTTACCAGCATGATACTGCTCGCTGGTACTCCCTGCTGTAAAAGATAGAGAACACGATAAATCAAGGTGCGGGTTTTACCCGAACCCGCTCCCGCCAAAACTAAGCACGGTCCATCCCCATGCTCTACTACTGCTAGTTGTTCTGGATTTAATTCCTTAGCAAAATCGATATCAATTTTCTTTGTTAATTGCTCCGATTGAAGTTTATATATTACCATAAATATTTTACCATCATCTTAACAAAAAAAGCGCTTCGAATCAATTCGAAGCGCTCAAAGTACCTATTATTCGGCAATTGCAAAGGAAACGTTTTTCAGTTTCAGTCCAAATTCATGGAGTCGCAGGGTGAACCATTCTTCTGCCAAGGCCTTGAAGTCGGCCTGCTGCGTCTGGCTATACGGATTATAAAAATCCTTAAACAGGGCGGCATTTTTCTCGCAATATTCGAGAATCATACTTCTAATGGGGTCGCCATTAACCAAACAATAATCACCTGACTCAATTAGTTCCAATTTGTGCAAGAGCACATGGCAACTAGTGGTATCAGTCGGCGGTGATACTTCTACCCAACAACTGATTCGCCTAACCAGATCGGCGCAGATGACATAGGGAGATAACTCATGAAATTTTTGGTCACGCAAACTGATAAGGCGATAATCGCTATAGGGGTTATCCCAGCGCCAAAAAAACCGATCCGTATCAAAGGCCACTTCGACCATGTTCGTGCTTTTGCGAACCGCGAAACTGCCCTGCTTAATAACGACGCTAAATAAAGTGTTAAGTCCAGGATTCACTAAACAAAAAAAGCTATAACTCATGCAGAATATACCGCCAAACATCAGAAATAGCATTGGTAAAATGTATCCTGGACCGGCCTCTTCCGCTCGCCCATCACAAAGGACCATTGTGAGAGTAATAACCAGCATAGCGGTGCCAACCAACAAAATTATCCCGTGAAGCAAATTCAACTGCGACGATTCTTTACGGGTCATTGACATCCTCCTCTTGTTTGTCTGGCTGAAGTTCAGCTCAAACGGTTATAACCACTGTATAATGTGCGCCATAAAACCTACGATTTAGGTATTGCCCATTCTACCATGTTAACATCAAACTGTCAATGATACACGTTTCTAAATGCCAATCCTGTCGGATTTTTCCGACAGCTTCTATATATTTGTTTAAAATTAGATATATTTGAGCTAAAATCATTCTTTGAACAATTACGCCCCATCGCAATTAAGCGATGAGGCGTCTTTTTATAATAAATTTGTAAATTTCCCGCCCCCGCCTTGCGACCATTTGAAAATATTGTGCTGATTTTTGACGAGAACGAACGGCCCGCTAGGGCAAACCAAAACAGCGACAGCGTTTTTGGTTTAGTGAGAGAAGTCAAAAATTCAGCCATGATTTTCAAATGGTCGCGACTTTTTTCTAGAAAAAGTGACAGAGATCATTTTATTCCGTTTTTCTTTTTTTGAGTACCGCCCAAGGCGTCTTAAATAAAATCATCAGATCTAACTTCATGGACCAATTCTCCATATACCAAACATCCAGTCGCACTTCTTCATCAAAGTCGAGATCACTACGGCCAGAAACCTGCGCCATCCCGGTCATGCCCGGCTTAATCGTTAAGACTCGACGATGATAATTTTCATATTTAGCTACCTCTTCAATTTCGTGTGGCCGTGGTCCGACTAAACTCATCCTACCAATAAACACATTAAATAACTCCGGCAACTCATCAATCGAAAATTTACGAATAAAGCGACCAATTGGAGTCACGCGCGGATCATTAGCAAATTTCATCATCGGACTCCCCTGGCGCAAATCTTCTTGCTGTTTGACGAACTTCGGATCAAAGCGCAACTTATGCGCATCCTTAACCATCGAACGGAATTTAAAATAAGTAAACGGCTGGCCCTTTTCACCAATACGCTTATAAGTAAAAAACACCGGCCCCTCAGAAGTAAGCTTGATAATTAAGGCAACTATAATTAAAATTGGCGACAACAAAATAATCAATAAGGCGGAAATAGCCAAATCAAAAATGCGCTTGCCGATTCTGCCCCAGCCATCCAGCCGAGTTTTCTTAACTTCAACCACCGGTAAGCCAGCAATATTATTAATGATAAAATTACTAATCGGAAAATCAAAAATATCAGCGATGAACTTTAATTCAACATGATTAACATAGGAAAAGTCATTCAATTTATCGAGCATTTCAGCTGACAAATGCGGACTCGCCACCAAAATCTCATCAAACCGATCTTCGGCCTTAAGTTTGAATAGCAGCTTTTCTGTTGTCATGTCAAAATTCTCATACTGGTTAACAACCTTAAAGCCAGACCTAGTGGAGGCAGTAAAGGAAGCGATAATTTCTTTAGCCAAAACACCTTGCCCGATGATGACTATTCGATGATGACCAATACCAAAACGATAGAGACTACGTTGAATTAAACGCACTAATCCCCGACCTAGCATCACAAACAAGATTGAGAAAAACCAGGCCGCTAAAATAATAAAACGAGAATCAAATAATGAGCGAGAGAAAAAGAAAATAAACATTAATGCCGTAACTGCCGTTGAACAGGCAAAAATAATTTTGGAAACTTCATCAATCGCCCGAGAATTTCCGCGCATGCTATATAATCCCGCTAAAGCAAACATCACGGTCCAAATCAGGGCAAAGACGAGTAACCAATTAAAAAAGAACCAGAACGGCAAATTAAATATTACCGGACGGACAGCAATGATCGGCTCCCAAAAACGAGCATAGTAACCAACAATACCAGCGGCGATTACCATTAAGTAGTCGAGCGGCACTAAGGAGACGGAAATTGCTAATTCTGATCTTTTCATACTTTCACTGTTAAATTTATTAAACAGAGAGGATTAAAACATACTCATTACTTCTTCGGCCACATCTAATTTAGGGGTGGCGAAGGGGGTGGCGAAGGGGTTGGCGAATTTTTCGGTAACAGTCTCGCTGTCAGCGGCTATTGGCTCCTCATGAAAGTCAAGCGTTACATCTAATGGCTGAACATCGGTGCGTACCACGCCCTTGATGGCAATTTTTGTATTTAAGGCCTCATTAATGGCTTCTTCAATTACCGGCCGATTAGTATTTGATTCTAGCCGTCCCTTATAAAAACTGCTAGTTACTGCGATTTCTAAGAAATTACCATGGAAACGTAACGGCTGGCTAATTCGCAAAACCGATCCGAGAGAAAAGTTATTGATTAGTAATTTTTGGATAATATCCCCCCATTTACTGATTAATTCATCCCAGCTTAAGTCTGCAGTGCTACCAGATTGAGGCAGTGCTTCGGTTACAACTTCGACAGCGGCAGACTTAACTGGTACGGTCGTCGGTTCAATCTTAGCCTCCACTTCCGCTTCTGCTTTTGTAATCGGCACCGGATTAACTTCAGGCTTTTTTTCTGGTGCCACGGGAATATTCGCTGGACGAGGAGTGACAGTCGGAGCGACAAACGCTACCGCATCCGGTTTCTGGCAACTAACATTATTTAATAACCGAATAACGGCAACTTCGAGCGGCAATTGCGCAATCGAAGCACCCTTAATCTCTTTGGCCTTATTTGAAAAGACTTCAATCATTTCAACCAATTCCGCCCAATTGAATTTTTTGGCCAAATCAATGACTAACGTTCCAAGATCATCAGACAATTCAACACCATAAACCTCTAAACCGCCACTAGTCTTAACTAGCATCATTTGACGTAAAAATTCCAAAATACTGTCGGAGAAAAGCGACAAATCGAATCCCTCTTCCACTAACCGATTAATCAGTTCAATCGCTGCTCCCGGGTTTTTCTCGCTTAAATAATTGACGAAATTAGCGACAACTTCAAAATTCGTCTTCGGTAAAACGATTTCCGCTTGCGCCACATCGATTACATCGCCCAGTGACAAGATTTTCGAGAGTAAACTCTCAGCATCACGCACACAGCCTTCTGACGCCAAAACAATGCGCTTCAAGACTTCTTCTTCAACTTGTTTATTTTCACCATCAGTCACCAATTGTAGTCGCTTTAGTAATTGTTCTCCGGTTACCTTCTTAAAATCAAACCGTTGGCAGCGAGAGATAATGGTCGGTGGCAACTTATGAATTTCCGTCGTACATAAAATAAAAATCACGTGCGCCGGTGGTTCTTCCATGATCTTTAAAAGCGCGTTAAATGCGGAAGTCGAAAGCATGTGCACTTCATCGATCACGAAAACCTTATACTTTGAGCGAATCGGATTGAAACGAGAATTCTCAATAATATTTTCACGCACATTATCAACGCCCGTATTGCTAGCAGCATCAATTTCAATAATATCGACAGCTCGCCCCGCCATAATATCCAAACAAGATTGGCATTCATTACACGGCTCGCTCTCACCGAGAACCCGCTTTTCACAATTAACCGCTTTCGCAAACAAACGCGCACTAGTCGTCTTGCCCAAACCACGGGGACCACAAAATAAATAGGCGTGACCAATTTCGCCACGTTCTAACTCATGCTGCAAAGTGATTTTAATATGGCTTTGCCCAATCATTTGGGAAAAGGTCTGAGGCCGGTATTTACGGTATAAGGCAGAAGACATGAAGAGAAAAGTTAGGTTATTTATGACTTAATTTTACAATAATCAAAGTCAGAAGTCAAAGCCAGTTTTCCGACAAAAATACAATAAAATACTAATAAAAAACCCACCGTTCGGAAAACCTACTAAGTGGGTATAATTATGGTTAATGGTCACTAAAACCCCAGCACGCTGCCTAGCGACTCACCTTCTGGCTTCTTATTCATCTGACCAATCTGGGAACGCTCCACAATGTCACGAATAACCGCCTGGCGATCCTTACCGTATTTAAGGCGGGACAACTCCTTCAGAGGCGCCACAATTTCCGGATTAGCTTTAAATAATTTGTAAGGCGGATAAGCGGCCATATTAAAGGCCGGCATCGCGGTATTGTCGATCATGATACGGAAATAGGCGTTATACTTCTCTAAATTCAAAACATCATACTCACCGACTACTGGTGCTAATTGGCGGGCAATCAGTTCACTATCATCCACACCGATACGATAGACAACCAGATTACCAACGTTACCAAAAACTGCGTCACGCACGCGGGTATCGTTATTCTGGACTAATTGTGAAATAAATTGATGAGCTAAAGCCAAATTTAATTTGTATTTTCGAGCTTCCGACAAAATAATTGAAATTGAGTCAGAAACGAAATTCTGGAACTCATCAATATAGAGATAAAAGTCAGTACGTTGCTCCTCTGGAATATCAGCTCGGCCGAGGGCAGCCATTTGTAATTTAGCCACCGCAATTAAACCCAACAGACTACTATTTGTTTCACCAATCTTACCTTTGGACAAATTCAACAACAAAATCTTTTGTTTATCCATGACGTCACGGAAATCGATACCACTCTTCCCCTGGCCGATAATGTTGCGCATTAATTCGTTCTCAATAAAGCGACCGGTTTTAGAAACCACGTAAGATAACATGTCTGAGGCCGTTGAGCCCTTTTGTGAAGCGGCATATTCTCGTTCCCAAAAATCTTTAACTAAAATATCAGTGACATGCTCTAATTTCTTTTTGCGGAAGGCATCATCAGTAAAAATACGACCCAACTCCACTAAGGTCCCGGGATTATCCTTATCAGCCATCAAGGCCAAGAGCGCATTACGCATGTAATGCTCAAACATCGGACCCGCCATCGAGGGATCCGGCAATAATTTATAGAAAATATTAATCATTTCCTGCGCCGCCTTATCCATTTCAAAGCTGTTCTTAGCTTCAAGCATGTTCAGGCCAATCGGACGTTCAATATCAGAGGGATCAAAAATAATCACGTCTTCTAAACGCTCCTTAGGTACAAAGGGCAGGATTCGGTCAATCGACTCACCGTGCGGATCAATAAAACAAACGCCCTTGCCATTAACCATATCCTGAATACACATCGTTTCCATGGTAGTGGACTTACCAGTACCAGTCATACCAATAATATAGATATGACGACGACGGTCAGCCTCTTTCATGCGAATTAAAGTCGTCACGCCACGATAAACATTTTCACCCAAAATTACGCCATCATTAGACAGGTTCAGTGGCGGCGGTAACCGGCGGGCCGTCAGCCACTCAATTCGCGGCACCTCAGTATTGGGTAAAGGTAAATGCCAAAGCGAAGCTAATTCTTCAGTATTTAAGGTCATTTTCGTCTTCTCGTCGAAATTGCGATAGATATAGTCATGAATTAGTTTTTTGCCATCTGACTTAACCACGCCCTTAAATCCATTCGCATATTGATAAGAGGAAAACTGAGAAAAACCGTCAATAATCCGGCGTAAATTGTCTTTAGCGGTAACTTCTAGCGGCGCAAAAGCCACAATTCGAATATTAACATCTAAACCGGCTTTCGACGCTTTTTCTTCAATCGATTTAGCCATCTGCTCTTCCATGGGGGTTAAGCGATACTGGCCAATTTGACTCTGATCTTTGGGTTTGCCTGACAACAACTCAATTGGATTACCAATTGTTTCTGCAAAAAATTTACTAAATCCCGAACCATTAGCTGCAGCCAAGGCTTTTTTCAAATCTTTACCTTGATGCATTTCTGAAGCGACTTTTACGCCCTTCTTTCGCCAACTAGCCGGCGCTGATTGCATCACCAACTGAATGGCTGCCGTCTGGCCGTCACTGAATTTCGATAATACACTCAATAAAGAAACCAACGGATCAACATTATTCATCTGGCGATAAGTCAGTAATGGAAACATTGAATGCTTTAATAATTTTAAATGTCCGCAAGCAACAAAACCCTGACGATTAAAAATATTATAATCCTCTTCTTCTTCAATCTGGGCATAAGGATATTTAGAAAATACCTGCTGTTTAACATACTCCGCTAGATAAACCGGCACAGCCATATAAAAAGCAATCAAATTGTTGTTGCCCAGAACGATTTCAAAAGACCAATTATCATAACGCCCGAATAGCCAGGTCTTAAAACCTTTATGAATCGGCAGACCGCCTAAACTACCATAAAAACCTTCAACTTCCGCGACAATTTCTGATAATTGTTTTTTTTCATCGTCTTGCTCCTTAATTCGTTGGGGCACCGTCAGTTTAAAAATCTTTTTTTGGAAAACGGCCGGATAGATTTTTTTGGAATGGAAAAAAAGCCGCAAAATATTTAAAACGACAAAAATAATTACCACCAAAACAACCACCGCCACAATTAAATACACCACCTCAATCGGTATGTCGATGTTTAAGGAATCAATGCTCGGAAATGATTGGCTTTCACCCATAAATTAAAATTCAATTTTTTTATCGTCTTTAGCTAGAGCAATAATCTTGTCAGTTTTTATTTTGGCCTCTTGTTCTAAGAAAAATTTATTCATACCCGGAATGACCTTGAGCCAATTGCGAATTAATTTGAGAATTTTTTTTACTTTGACTTTGGTCTGATGATAAACTAATTGAAAAACCGAGCGAGCGGTTTCTTCACCCTTAATCTTAAAAGCCTTTTGCTCTTTCGGCGTCAAATTATTATAGATTTCACCCAAATCCTCAGCTAAAACATCCTCAATCTGCTTATAAGCTTGGTAAGCCGGATCAGTCGCCGGTGAATACGCAGCCGAGCTAGGAATCATATCTGGCCGCGCCAAACGCTCGCTACCACCAGCCATTCGGCCCGACTCCACCACATCGCCCGATTCTAAACTCGGACGTTCTGGAGTACTATTAACTTCCGGAGCCGTCGACAAAGTTTCTGCCTGACTAGGGAATTCCGCGGCCGCCCCTGGTACAATATTTTTAACTTCTTTTGCATCTAATGCCATATGAAAAAATTTAATTACTGACTATTCCCCGGATAAATCCTCCCACTTCGTTTACGGATTTTCCGAGGATGACGATAATTGATGAATTCTATTACCAATTATAGCATATTTTTTTAAAACAATGTATAATTAAATAGTGATAAGTCTATAAAGTCAAAAAGTTTAAGGTATAAAATGAAAATTGAAAAATTTGAAGATATTTTTGCCTGGCAAAAAGCTAAATATTTAATTTTAATCATATATAACAAATTTCATACCTCAAATGACTTTGGATTTAAGAATCAACTCGAACGAGCTTCGGTTTCTATCATGAATAATATTGCCGAGGGCTTTGAAAGAAAGGGACATAATGAATTTCGATATTTTTTGTACGTTGCCAAAGGCTCCTGCGGAGAAGTGAGGTCAATGCTATATCTAGCAAAGGAACTTGAATATATTAACGAAGAAGAATTTATTAATTTTTATACCAAGTCTATTGAAATATCCAAACTATTATCCGGACTAATCAAAACACTCTAAACTTCCCAATTCCTTTCCCCACTTTCCACTTTACACTTTTTACTATTTACCCCCTTCCCCTCCCAACTTTCCACTTTACACTTTACACTTTCCACTTTTAACTTTACACTTTCCACTTTTAACTTTACACTTTAATCTTCCCCACCAGTATGCCTGACAATATTAATACTTTAAAATCATCTACCGGCGGCTTCACTTGGGTTAATATTTTAAATGCCCGTAAGCCGGAAATTGATTATCTAAAGAAGAAATATAAATTTGACGATTTGGATCTGCGTGATTCCTATGCTGGCAATACCGCTCAACGGCCGAAATTTTATATTCGCAATAATTACAGCTTTCTGATCTTGCAATTCCCTGTTTTTAACAAAAAAACCCGCACCATTGATGCGGAAGAAGTTAATTTTTTCATTGGCAATGGGTTTATCATTACCTGCCATAAGAACAATCTCCCGCCACTAGTAGAGCTAACCAATCTCTGCAGTGTTGATAAATTCTATCGTGAACAATACCTGTCTGACCAGAATACCGCCCTGTTGTATGAAATCATCCTGCGTTTGCAAGAATATTGCTATCCGATTCTCGACCATACCAGCTTAGACATTAAGAACATCGAAAATAACATTTTTAAGGAGCGAGAACGCGAAATGGTTCGTGAGACCCTCTTAATTAAGCGCAATATCTTGAATTTCCGCAAAATCATGGAAGCCCATAAGGACGTCTTGCAGAAATTAGCCCGCACCAAGATCAGTTATCTCGATTATAGCGACATGAAGAATTACTACAACGATTTAATTGAAAATACCAAGAACATTTGGGATGTCTTAAATGGCCAAAAAGAAATGATCGAAGCCCTTGAACAAACCAATACCGCCCTAATATCTTTCAAGTTGGGTGATGTAATGCGTTTTTTGACGATATTTTCAGTAATCATCTTTCCCCTTAACTTACTAGCTGCTATCTTCAGTATGAAACCGGATAAAGGCATGCCTTTTGTTAATAATGCCTATGGCTTCTGGATTGTTCTGTCAGTTATAATTTTGGTTGCACTTTCGATGCTGACTTATTTTAAGCGCAAACGTTGGCTCTAAAATTTTATCAAAAAAAATAAGCCGCGGATTACTCCGGGGCTTTTTTGTACAATTAAGAAACTTGAGCAACTACACCATTAGATCGCTCCCAAACACCAGATTGCGGTGGTTCAGGGGTAAAATCAAATGAGTGATCAGGCTTGTCTCCGGCTTCACTGGCTGCTTCATCTTCCAAACTTTCAGTAATGGGAGGATGGTTAGTAACCAATGGCTGACAAACTGGAGTAAAAGCTATCCCTGATCCCGGAGTTGACGCCACTTGATTTAACTTATCATCATAAACCCGAACCAGTCCACTTATTGGTCCCTCGTCTTCATTTAATGTCACACTAACCGGCGTCTCTATTTCAGAGCGGATACCAGAATCGGCAACAAGCGCTAATTTCTTGCGAGAGGCCAAGCGATTTACGCGATCAGTGTGATCCGCCAATTGATTTTTGGCCATGGCCAGCGCCGCTTGTTCGCGTTTCGTCACTTCCTCGATTTTCGCTTGCAGTTCCGACAATTCCGCTTCCAAATCAATCCGCACCAAGGCCGCATCCAGTAACTCACCGAGTACTAGCTTACGTTTCCTCATCACGCCGATGAACTGTCGGATATCAACATCGTCAGCGTTAACAGTCAACATCGCTGCTAACTGATGAAGAACAGTATGTTCTCCCGACAACAAAATATCGAGATTGTCGCGACTGTAAAGATACAACAAATGCGAAATAGTATGCGACAGATCTTTGGCTGTTGCTAGCCGCAAATGCTTTTTGGCAATGGTCAGAATATGACCATCAATATTGATACCATGATCAGCCATGGCTTCAAGCGATTCTTTGTCGGGCATCGATGGTATTACTTTTAGCAAATTGTTAATAGCCTTACTGGCACGACGGCCGCAGAAAGTTGAATACAAAAATACCAAAACTACTGCCACTGTCATTAAGCCGGAAACGGCCGCACAAGCTGATAACAACCCGCTGATACTGGCCAGAAATTGCATCCCGCCAAACATATCGGCAAAATCAGTCAATTTACTATTGGTGTCCATCACAAAAAACGGACTAGTACCCGATAGCGCCCACAAGTAAGAGGAAAATATTGCCGTCACTGCCGCCAAACCAAAACTATAGGTATACTTCTTGGCAATCAGACGTCTTTTCATTGGCATGCTCCCTTTGTTGGTCATCCTCACAAAAAAATTTATTTCAAAGTACCACGTAATTGGTAAGATTAGGTGAATTTGGTATTTTTGTCAAGGAAAACGAAAATTTAGTGCCAAAAATAGTTATGCACAGAAATCTACTCTAAATTTAGATAAATTAAATAATTAGCTATTGACAAATTTATTGATATGTGATATACTAATAATCATCTGAACCTTAAGCAAACAACCCTCTGGAGATTACTAATGTCAAAGCCCTTTCGCCTCGATACCATCGCCTGCATGGATTTCGTCATTAACGCCATCCACGAGCGCTTGCCGCTCGTCGACGTCTCGGCCATCGTGGCGAAATACAAGGAAAACGGCCAACCGATCGATGAGGGTCACTACCGCGAGATGGTGGCCATCAGGGATTTGAGCCAAGAATGGATGGAGAAGGTCAGTGACCTCCTTCTCCACCATGGCACATCGGAAGAACTTTCCGACGCCCAGGAGGTCGTCCGAGCACTCAAGGCCATCTGGTCCACCATCCATTAAACCCGCACGAAAGAACCCCGACGCCAACGCGCCGGGGTTCAATTTATTAACGACGTAAAGCGAGAGAAATACAAAAGTCATCTTTTGTATTTCCGAGCCGAGGAGTTAATGCAGGTCTAATACCTCGCGGCTTACCGCGCAATATGTGAGCAAGACGATTCCGATGATAACTCAGTGTTTGCTCCGGGGAGCTTCATTTTAGGGCTTCTTTAATTTGTTTAATGTTTTCTACCTTTACTAATCGAGATCGTAATTCGCGCGCATTCGGCCAACCAGAAACATACCAGAGTAAATGTTTGCGTAATTCTACTAAGCCATAAGTATCTTTTGACTTTAGCGCAAATTTCGCATGGTCGAGTATTACTTGTTTAATTTTCTTCGGCGTATATTCCGGTATCTTACCAGTTTTTAAATATTTTTTAATTTGATCAAACAACCAGGGTTTGCCATACAACCCACGAGCCAAGCCTAGGCCGTCAACGCCGGTGAGTTCCAACATCTTTTTTGCATCGGCCAGAGTATTGATTCCTCCATTGCCGAGGACAATCGTATCCGGAAATTCAACTTTCAGATATTGAACACATTTTTTGATCATCTCATAATCGATCTCCGCCTGAAAAGGATTCTCATATGGCCGTCCATGAATCATGACAGCTGCCAGCGGTAAGCCCTTCATCGCTTTTAAAAAGTCGAGCGAGGTTACTACGCCTGCCTTGTCATCCTGAGCCTGCGAAGGATCTACGCTTTTTTTGATTGAAGTCCGTAACTTAATCGACACTGGTAATTTTGTCCCAGCTAGTGTCGCCTCAATAATCTGACGGCATTTATTTAAGTCTCGCATCATCGTCACGCCACCGCCACGACCAGCGACTTTCTTCGCTGGACAGCCGAAGTTAATATCAATGCCAGCAAATCCGGCTTGCTCTGCCAGCTGTGCCGCCTTGGTAAACTTTGACGGATCCTTGCCAAATAATTGAATCACCGCTGGTTGCTCCGATTTATGAAAATCAAGCATGGCCAAGGTTTTCTTAGCATCATAAAACAAGCCGTCAGCGGAAATCATTTCCGTATAGACAACATCCGCACCATACTTTTTACAAACCTGGCGGAAAGCCGAATCGGTAATCCCAGCCATTGGTGCTAAGCATAAAATTGGCGCCATCGTCATTCCGCGCCCCAAGGTCTTCGACGAAGCAAACTTGATCGGTGCTTCAGTTCCCGCTCCCGTCATTCCCGAATTTATCGGGAATCCAGTTCCCGCTCCCGTCATTCCGGGCTTGACCCGGAATCTGAGCCCTTTCTTATTTTTTAATTTAAGCCAGAAATTGGCTTTCTTCTTTATAATTGACATTTTATTAAATTTGATATAATATTAAATATTGATCCGATTGTACCTTAACATTTTTTTACTTAAACAAAAAGGAGAATCTGCCATGTCTCGCCGATACCTAAAGCCGGAGGCCGTTAGAAAAATTCTGACCAAAAAGGTCATGACGGAATGGTGCGAAGTAACTATGTTTCACATCAATGATCTTAAATTCAACTATTTTTCAAGCGACAAAATGGAATTTGATCGGTATTTACGATACCTCGAATTAGATGTAAAAAATGAATACCTCATCATCGAAAGCGCTTTAAGTAAAACTCCGAGAGAAAAGGAAGAAGTGTATAGACAAGTAATCCCATTAAGTGGAATTTATCATATCTTCTGGATTGAAACTACAACAGAAAAGGATAGCAGGCCATGACTGACGACACAAGAACACCGACCCAAACCTTAACGAGAAGACCACTTCACTTTGAGTATTGCGAATGTGGTTGCAAATGTAACACGGCCAGAGGCTTGCGTGCTTACTATAGCATTTTCCTGGCGTCTAAATCCTTACTACGAATTAACCGCCAAGAACCTAAAGAGTACGAAAGTTATGAATTGGCCAAAGCTGCAGCAGAAGAGAATGAAGATAAAGCCTTCGCAGATTACGCGGCCGGCAACTAACTTAATCCTCTACAACAAAAAAGGTTAATTAACATGGACAAGAAAGAGTATCTCCTGATTTTAGTTATTGGAGTTTACAAAACCTACTTGAAGCCTGATGAGCCGGTATTTGATACTAGCCATTACTACACCCGAAAGCTTGTGGGAAATTCCAAGACTGATATCGAGGCGGAGCTGGGCGAATTTCAAAGAGAGTCATTTATGACTCTGCGAAAGGCAATGAGCGAAACGCTCGACATAACAGAAAATGAATTCGATCTCAGATGCCAATTGGAAATAATACAACTCACCGTTACCACTCTTTAATCCTCAACAACATCAAAAAACTCCTCAATGTCCTTTCGCACGGTTTCAGCAATGATGCCGTGTTTTTTATTATAAGCAAGTTGCTTAACGCGGCGGCGTTCAACTTCACCAACGGCTCGCTTAATGGAACCAGTCATATTATCAGCATACAGAATTACCTTACCGGAGACATTTCTCGCGGCACGTCCCATGGTCTGAATCAATGAGGTTTCACTGCGCAGGAAGCCCTCGCGATCAGCGTCGAGAATTGCCACGAAGGTTACTTCCGGCAGATCCAAGCCTTCGCGTAATAAGTTAACACCAATCAAGATATCAAATTCTCCTCGACGGAAAGCCATCAAAATTTCGGTGCGCTCCATCGTCTTAACGTCACTATGTAAATAATTAGACTTAATCCCCTTCTGAACAAGAAAATTGTTCAGATCCTCGGCTTGCTTTTTAGTTAGCGTATTAATAATCACCCGCTCACCTTTGGCAATAACTTTTTCTGACTCGGCAATGACGTCATCAATCTGACTGTAATTTTTCTTCTTATCAAAGACAGGGCGAATCTCAATCGGTGGATCAACTAAACCGGTCGGACGAATCACCTGCTCAACTAGCTGTTTAGAATTCCTAATTTCGAAGTCCCCTGGTGTCGCCGAAGTAAAAATCGTCTGACCAATGCGAGCCATAAACTCATCATTCTTAAGTGGTCGATTGTCTAGAGCCGACGGCAAACGCCAGCCATAATCAGCTAAAATCTTCTTGCGCGCTTGATCGCCAGCATACATGCCACGCACCTGTGGCAAACCGATATGGGACTCATCCATAATCAACAAGAAATCTGGTTTACCCTCTTTGGTTTTCGGGAAATATTCTAACAAACTATCTGGCGGTTCACCTGGCAACTTGCCCGACAAATGACGTGAATAATTCTCAATACCGTGGCAATAACCAATCGTATGTAACATTTCCATATCATAGCGAGTGCGCCGTTCAATTCTTTCGGCTTCAAGATACAGCTTTTTCTTTTTGAAATACGCTAAACGATCTTTTAATTCCGCTTTAATATTCTTAATCGCTATTTCAATTTGCGGTTGGTCGGAAACGAAGTGTTTAGGCGGGAAAATTATAATCTCTTTTAGTTCTTCCAAAATCGTCTGTTTCAATTGTTCAACTAAATAGATACCTTTAACTTTCTGATCTTCCAGTTCAATGCGATAAATGATCTTCTCAGCGGCGGGCATAATTTCAAACACATCACCGCGAACCCGGAATAAGCCACGACTAATTTCGCCCTTGCTACGCACAAAGTGCATTCGAGTTAATTGCTTAATCAAATCAGTACGCACGATTGGTTTATCCAATTCCAAATGTAAAGTAGAGTCTAAATAGGTCGATGGCATACCTAACCCATAAATACAAGAAACTGAAGCCACAATAATCACGTCCTTACGCGTTAGAAGCGCCATAGTGGCTTGATGCCGCAAACGATCGATCTCTTCATTAATCATCGCTTCCTTATCGATATAGGTGTCAGTATTGGGCAAGTAGGCTTCGGGTTGATAGTAGTCGTAATAAGACACGAAATAGTTGACTGAGTTTTCTGGAAAGAAGTTCTTATACTCCCGATACAACTGCGCCGCTAAGGACTTATTTGGCGCCATGACTAGTACTGGCTTATTAAATTCCTGAATTACATTAGCCACCGTAAAGGTTTTACCCGAGCCAGTAATACCCAGTAAAGTCTGAAAATCGTCACCACGCTTAAGACCAGCACTTAATTTCTTAATTGCTTGGGGCTGGTCGCCAGCCGGTTGGTACTTGGATTTAAGCTTAAATAATTGTTTGGCCATGGTATTGACAAATTAGCAATTATTATATATAATATGATGAAGTTTGTCAACAGAATCGAACCTTAACATTCAACCGATGGGAGAAGAATTATGACACTAATGACGCCATTACTATGGGAAATTATGATTGTCATGTTAATCGGCGCAATATATTTTATATTTCACCTTGAGGATCTTGAAGAGAAGATAACTTCATTACGCTTTCTGAAAGTGACTACTAGCTTTTTAATAGTAATCATCGCCTACCTGGCTTTTAGTATAGTTGGTGGTATCACTGGGGCTCAGATTAATCAAAACCAAGCAACACAAACTCAAGCCAACCAATTCGAACTCGAGATTAGATACAACCAGGAAGTCGCCACTGCCACTGAATGGAAAAACACCCAGAGACTTAAAGGTGGAAACGCCTGGTGGTTCAATATGACACCGGCTGAGCTCGAAGCTGAGTGCAACGCCATTGCCGGCAAAATGAACATGCACCATCAAGCGTTAATAGTACTCTTATCCAAACAAAACTGCATCCTAACTTGGGCTCCCGCCGGTTTGGAAATCCCAAAAACCAATCCTCAATAAGTCTTGGGAGGATAGTTTACCTTAACGCTCTTTCCCTGCCAGCTCCCCATAAGGAGCTGTTTTTTTTATGCCTATTTTTTGATTGTCAATTTTAAATTTTTGTTTAGCTAAAAATACCGATGAAGTACGGTACGCCGGATTGCTGGATTGTTGTCCAACCTTGGCGCGAGTTTTCATACGCTTAAATTATTTTCTGCCACTGGAACCAAAGCCGCCAACTCCCCGAGCGCTAGCAGTCAATTCGCTCGCTTCCTCAAATTCAATTAAGGGGAAAGGCAAAACTAAAATTTGACCAATCTTATCGCCAATCTCATAGACCGCCTCGCCACCCTGACGAAAACGCAATTTCAATTCACCGCGATAGCCAGAGTCGAGTACGCCGACCGAGTTAGCCAAAGTTAAATTTAAATTAGAAATACTGCTGCGGGGGTAAAGTAACATGACATGATCACTTGGCAACTCAAACGCCAAACCAGTACCATATTCGATAAACTTATCCGTCACTACCTTACTCACAGCATAAACATCCATGCCCGCATCACCCGCATGTGCATATTGCGGCAGCACCGCCTCGGGCACGAGTTTTTTTATTTTAATTTTCATATTTAATTTATCGTCTTGGAATGATCCTCGTTTTCTAACCAATTAATAAAATCTTCGTCAATACGAGTATAGGGCCGAAGCCGATACAAAGAATACCGACTCTTAAAGCTTTGTTGATCACCTGGATAGGTTGAAACGCAAGATAAATATCCCGCCTTTTGACACAGGATTTCATCGCGTTTAGTAAAAAATCCATAAGGATAAGCTAAACTATAAACTGGGCGCCCCAAGATACTCTCCAATTGCTTCTTACTTTTACTAATTTCATCTTTGGCCACATTATCCGTAACCTTCTTCAAATTTTGATGACTCAAAGTATGGGAACCAAACTCGATTAAACCGGAATTGGCCATTTCAATCATTTGTTCCTTGGTTAAGTAACCCGGCGTACCAATATTATTGACAATCACAAACATCGTTGCTTTGACTTGATATTTTTTTAACAGCGGAAAGACATTATAATACCAATCGGCGTAGCCGTCATCAAAAGTCAACGTAATATTTTTGACCGGTAAAGATTTTTTGTCATACAGAACTTCGGCGACATCACGAACAAACATCGTTTGATAGCAATGACTCTTTAAAGTTTTTAATTGGGCCTCAAAATAATAAGTGTTGATAAACAAATACGGCAATGACGAAGTATTGGCATCCTCAACATAATGATACATTAAAATTGGAGCTTTAATTTGAGTAACTTCAGCACTAGACGAGACAGCTCCAACACTAATGTTCGATGAAGTGGCACATAACGCTTTATAATCAATATTAGTGTTAGAAATCACTGTCGCGTTTGATTGGTGTTCCAGGCGCATCACAGTATTTTCAAATGCCCCCAACACATTGCCCTGCTGGCCATTAATGCGATTATTACCTGACGAGTCAAGACAAAATACAAAAATAATCACCAAGCCGATTGCCAATACCGAGATGATGATTTTTTTATCTTTAGTCAATTTTTTAATAGCGGAATTCACTGATCTTTTCATGTTTTACTTTTATATTTCGTAAATTTCATTTTTCTTTGGAATCTGAGTTTTTAAATTCAATTTGATCTTAATTCCGTCTTCTAGCATTAGATTAGATTTTTCTTCGCCATGATCAATAAACACTAATTGCGGCTTCGGCTGATTAATATTTTTGAGCCAATGCAAAAGCTTTGGTTGATCAGCATGAGAAGAATAGGAACCAATGGCAGTAATTTTTGCCTTGACATTAACCTTCTCGCCATCAATCCAAACGCGTTTCTCACCGTCGCGTAATTGCCGACCAAGAGATCCATCAGCCTGGTAACTAATGATTAACATTTGATTTTTGGCATCAGGCAAATAGCGCTTTAAATGATACAGGATGCGACCGCCGTTACTCATGCCGCTACCGGCCAAAATTACTTTTGGTGCTGGGACGCTGTTAATCTTTTTGGATTGATCAACGGTGCGAGCCAATTGCAAGCCTTCAAATTTAAAGATATCGTCGCCAGATTCAATTCGCTTTCTTGATTCTGCGTCAAATAAATTAGTATACCGTTTATAAATATCGAGGGCGTTAATCGCCAAAGGACTATCTAAAAACACCGGTACTTTAGGAATTTGTTTGGTTTCCGCCAAATAACTCATTTCATACATAATCTCTTGCGTGCGTTCCAAGGCAAAGACTGGGATCATCAAGACGCCACCCCGCCCAATTGAGTCTAAAATGGCTTGGCGCAACAGATTAACCCGCATTTCTGATGGCTCATGAATGCGCCCACCGTAGGTAGATTCTAGCACGACAAAATCGGCTCCGTCAATCATCGCCGTATCTCTAACAATTGGTGCTGGCGGGTTGCCCAGATCTCCAGAAAATACGATTTTTTTCTTTTTAATCCCCTCTTTGACCCAAACTTCGGCAATTGCCGAGCCCAAGATATGACCAGCATCTTTAAGTCTAACAGAAACCTCAGGTGAAATCTTCTCAATCACATCATAATTAATGCCCCAAAATAATCCCATTACCCCATAAACATCCTTGTCTTTAAAGAGGATCGGGCCACCATGTTTCATCGCCTCCTCCTTAAGTACCTTGGCCGAATCCAGTAAAATTATCTCTGCTAATTCCTTGGTGGCGTTAGTGGAATACACCTTACCCTTAAAACCATCTACATATAATTTTGGCAACCGACCACAATGATCGACATGCGCATGAGTCAGAATAACAAAATCAATTGTAGCCGGATCAAAAGTCCAGGCTTCAAAGTTTTCTTCACGGGCAAATCTTGAACCTTGAAACATGCCACAATCAACCAAAAACTTAGACTTTTTAGTTTCTATTAACATGCAAGAACCAGTCACCTCACTGGCCGCACCATGAAAAGATATTTTCATATTTACAATTAATATTCTATATATATTATACTAAAAAAATGCCAAATAAAAAAGCCGCCTATTTTTCAAAGCGGCTGGCCTGACTCGTCTTTGGGCCAGTTAGGTGCCAATTCCTGCAAACACTCATAAAGATCTTCAGTAATGTGAAACCAGAATTTTTCGAAACACTTCGGGCATTCCACTATGACTATACCAACCATTTTATCATTGCCGGTGAATTTAGGTGAATCAGTTGAAAAACCGATAACGACCTTAACGGAATTCGGATAACCAAAATCATAATTACAGTCGAGACATTGCCAGCCACCAGCATAGCGAATATCTGGCGTATAAAAAGTGCCCCAGCCAACTCGTTTACTCATCATCAACCTCCTTCGGCCAATTTGGACAACATTTTTGCGCCATTTCATAATTTAATTCATCCAAATGAATCCAAACTTTTGTCTGACACTTCGGGCAATCAAGAATTACCATCCCTAATACTGGACGATCACTAGACTTAGGACTACTAGAACTAAAACCGACAATATATCGCCACCAAGCGGATGTTTCTCGGCCGATAAATCCGAAATTACAATGTGAACACTGAAAATCTCCGGCATATTTTATAAATGGCTCCCATTTCATTCCCCAATCCTCAGGTTTTTGTATCATCATGACTCTCCCTTAGCCACTTCTGGCAAGTTTTCTATAGTCTATTTGCTCAAATAACCAAACACAAGCGATAGGCGCTCCCACGATAAGGATCTTCAGTGAGGTTTAGTCTCTATAAATGTTAAGGAACGTAAATATCCATAAATCAAAATATCATGCGAAATAGATTTTGTCAACCAAATAAAAAAGCCGCTTTTTTTAAAGCGGCTCACCATTCTCGTCTACTGGCCAATTAGGATAAGCTTCGTTGGCAACTCTAATTGAATTAATTGTTGACTCATAGCAATGCAACCAATACCGTTTAGTGCAATTGGGACACTGAATAATCAGGGTTCCAACAACATCACGATAGCGTGATTGATCACCAATTGACTTGAGAACAACATGGGAAAAACCGACCAACATCTTACCCCAATACACCAACTCCTGCGGACAACGAGTGCATTGTAAGTCATTACCCCAAGCAATTGACGGATCAATTTCAACCCCCCATTCTGGCGGTCTATTTTCCATTTCAAACTCCTTTCGGCCAATTAGGACATCGATGTCGGGCCTTTGCAACTAAATCAGCGGCAGCGTGCAGATAAAATTCACGATGGCAACAGGAGCATTCAATAATAAATGCCCCAATAATTCCACCACATCTGTCGGCATCAGTCTTTGTCGGCGGAGCGTCTTTCGTAAAACCAACAATCCGTTCATACATTCCACGACCCCATAGGCGAGTCCGGCAATAATCACACCACGAATTTTCAGCGTGCTCAATATCTGTCGTATAATAAACGCCCCAATTCATTGGAATATCCATGGTTTTTCTCCCAGTTTACTGTTAAAGGACGAACTTGATTCACTATATTATCATATTATTGATATTTTGTCAACATTATAAAAACGACCCCCATATTTAGGAATCGTTCCTATGCAAATGATTCAGTTATTCTTTTTCTAAAGTTAAGATAATTGCATGCAAACCCTTTATATCAGAATTAGCTGCATTCTCACGCAAACATTGCCATTTCCAGAGCGGGAAATTCAACAATATCTCCAAAAATTTATTGCCATTGTAAAGTTGGGCATTCTTAGTCGTAATCCTACTGCTTTGCTCCGTACAATAAGTTTCATACTCAACAATTTTTAGATGATTATCGCTACATAATTGCTGCAACTGCTCGAGCGTATAACCGGCACGCTTGTGGCCATAGGGATCGTGTAAGATATCTGGCTCAAATTTTTCGATTTCTTCGACTGTCGCTAGTGGCACGCTAAAAATCATTTTACCACCGCTTCTGAGCAATAAACACCATTCAGCAAAAGCGTGCTGGTCAAGAAACAAGTGTTCCAACACTTCAATCGCCATTACCTTATCAAATAGTTGCTCACTCTGATTAAAGTATTCGCGTGTTTTAGTGATATTGGCGCGTTCAATTTTAGCAGTCGACTGCAACTCCTGACCCATACTCTGAGCAATCTCGACAAAGGGACCATCATCAATACCTGTTATCTCCGCACCGGAGCGCGCAATAAAATGTGAATAAAACCCGCGACCACAACCGATATCCAGAATCCGCTCGCCGGCTTGTGGTGCTAATCTTTTAATTACTTTCGGGAAACGCATCGCCCCACCGATATCCGGATAACCGAACACCTTAATATAATATTTGAAAACAGTGGCCAAAAAATCACTGCCCAATTTAAAATTTTTTTTAATTTCTGCTACCGAAAGTTCACTAACAAACCGACCATAGGACTGTTGCATATTTTGAATAATGATTAAATTATCTGCTTTAATTATAGATAATTATCGTTTAAGAGTCAAAGCTCCAAAATCGACTAAAACAAAACTGCTACGTAACACCTTACGTAGCAGTTAGTCGTCTATATTTGCAGTTTATTCTACAGTCACTGATTTCGCCAAATTTCTTGGTTTATCGACATCATAACCTCTACCGGTACCGATATAATAGGCAAAGATCTGTAATGGTACTACAGCGAGCAAGGCTTCCAGCATTTCAATGGTTTCCGGCACATAAATCACATCATCAGCTAAGCTGGCTAAAGTGGAATTGCCCTCAGTGGCGATTGCCAAAACCTTACCGCTACGAGCCTTGATTTCCTCAATATTGCTGACCATCTTTTCATAAACAGTGTCACTTAAAGCTAAGGCAACAGTCGGGAAATTTTCATCAATCATAGCAATTGGGCCATGCTTCATTTCACCAGCACCATAACCTTCTGCATGAACATAAGAAATTTCCTTAAGCTTTAATGCGCCCTCAAAAGCAATTGGGAAAGTATACTTGCGACCCATAAATAAGAAGTCATCAAATTTGGCATACTTACTAGCCACAACTTTAATTTCAGCCTCCTTGCTGAGAATGGTTTTAATCTTCTCTGGGAGCGCCATAATCTCCTGAACAACTTTTGTGTACATTTCAGTTTCGATGGTTCCGCGAAGTTTTCCGAGATATAAAGTAAAGAGAGCAAACAAGGTTACTTGGGACATAAATGCCTTGGTAGAGGCAACGCCAATTTCCGGTCCAATTTGATTAAACATAACCGCATCAGATTCACGAGCAATCGTCGAACCGACAGTATTAACGATGGAAACAACGAGAGCGCCTTGGCGCTTGGCTTCACGAATAGCGGCCAAAGTGTCAGCAGTTTCACCAGATTGGGTAATAGAAATAATCATCGTGCCCGGTTCCACAATCGGACTGCGATAACGGAACTCACTGGCATATTCAATTTCTACCGGTACCTTGGCGATTTCTTCAATCATATACTCACCCACCATACCGGAGTATAAAGCGGTACCGCAAGAAGTAATAATGATGCGTTTAATGTCTTTTAATTTATCAGCGACAACATCTAATTCTGGTAACTTAACTTCTAAAGTTTCCTCATTTAATCTTCCTCGAATTGAGTTCTTAATGACATTATCTCCTTCCATAATTTCTTTCATCATGAAATGATCATAGCCACCCTTTTTGGTTTGCTCGACACTCCATTCAATAACCTGGGGTTCACGCGCAATCGGCGCTCCTTCTAAATCATACAATTGATAAGTGTCAGCGGTTAACTCGGCCCATTCGCCGTCATTTAAATAAATAACCCGTTTGGTATGCGGTACGATCGCTGAAGGATCAGAAGCTACGAAATTTTCGCCGTCACCAATACCCAAGACGATTGGACTACCCTTTCTAGCGATATATAATTTCTCCGGCTCATGAACACTAGAAATTACCAAGCCATAAGTACCACGGATGGTCTTTAGTGCCAAAAGTAAGGCCGCTGAAAAACTGATACCTTCCTTCAAGTTTTCTTCGATCAAATGAGCCACAACTTCCGTATCAGTTGCCGAGGCAAACTTGTGCCCCTTGGCGATCAATTCTGCCTTGAGCTCACCATAGTTTTCGATAATACCATTATGCGCTAACCAGATCTTACCCTCGCAATCGCTGTGCGGATGAGAGTTAACTTCGGACGGCACGCCATGAGTTGCCCAACGAGTATGAGCTAAGCCAACAGATCCCCTAAGACCGTCACCAACCTTGGCCTCTAAATTCTTTACTTGTCCGACCGCTTTAACGCAACCGGCGCCAACCACATAGAGTCCGGCTGAATCATAGCCACGATACTCTAACGCCTTGAGACCATTAATTAATATCGGTGCCGCCTCTTGCTTGCCGATATAACCAAAAATTCCACACATAAATTTATGTTATTATTAGTATATTTACCCTGTTTAATATGATTTGGATTATCCATCCATATTACCATTAACGATATTTTTATTAACTTTATCATTGACCCGTAATCTAGACTAAGTCCAAATCATATCCGCCGCGGCGGAGTATTTCACGGGGTTTTAAACAAACAAAAAATTCTCCCAGTTGGAGAATTTCAACGCCTCATCTCTCGGACAATCCGACAGACGAGGCTAAATCTGATTTTGCCCGCCAGATAAAGCTTGCTCCATCAGACGGGTAATTGATTTAATAATAGCTTTCATAACTTAATGATAATTGATTGGCGCTAGGCTGTCAACTTTTAAACCGCCTTGCCTTTAACAACCACACCTAAGGCGCGAGGCAAGACTTCTATTTCTATGACATTTGACACCTTGATTCTATCCCCGTCAATTTGCGCAGATTTTAGAAATTTTTTTCGTCTGATTTTTATCTTGAAATACTTATTATCCAAAGCAAAAATATGCTTCGGCGGATTAACATAAAACAAAACACCTAATGCCGCCTCAAGCATCGAGAAAAACGTTTTGTTGGTCACCACATATAGATTAAAAATCCCGTCAGCAATACTAATTTCCTTTCGCGGTTGAAAACCATAAAAATTAAAAGCATTAAAGATAATCAAGCTATTGCCCTTAACCCAGAATACATGATTTTGTGTTTCGATGCGAAATTTTATGCGGGGAATCTTAATTTTATTCCAAAAGAGACGCAACACATAGCCCACCGAACCATACCTACTCTTTAATGAATTTTCGGTATCAATAATCACCGATGAAACATACCCCAAAGAAAAACCGACTAGGAAATATCGCTCTTTATTGAGTCGCCCCACATCAATTTTCTCTACTTCAAAATGGTCCAAAACACTTAATGCTTCTATCGGCGTGGTTGGAATTTTCATTGTTGAAGCCAAGACATTAGCTGAGCCGAAAGGAATAATAGCAAGGGGCGCTGAAATATGACGCGAGATAATTTCTCGGGCGGCAACCTTAACTGTCCCATCACCGCCAACTGCCACCACTATTTTAATATCAGATAAATCCAATGCCGCGATATTTTTTTCAAAATCAAAATCCAACAATAAAGTAATTGACTTGTACTGCAAGTCATTGAGCTTGGTTTCGACCAACTTCCTGACATCAAGTTTGGAAGCGAGGCCGGCCGTGGGATTAAAGATAACTAAGGCTTTATTCATAAGCTAATTATAACATAGTCGGATTAATTTATCTAAATCACTCGACAGTTATTGTAATAATTTATCCAAATAGGTTTCAATCGTAAATTGCTGCGCCGCCTGCAGGCATTTAGTTTTTAGTGGTGGCACCTTCTCGCGATTGGCCAAAATGAATTCAATCTGACGCTGTAAGTCAAATTGATCCTTCGGTTTAAAAAACCAGCCAGTTTCGTTTTCTTTGACTAATTGAGCCAAAGCACCAATTCTCGCGACAAGCGCCGGGATACCATGAGCCTGTGCTTCGACCACCACCATACCAAAACTCTCCGGTACGCGACTAGGATTAACCAGTAAATCGGCAACTGACCAAATTTTGTGTTCAAGTTCAGCAGTCGTAAGTCGACCCAAAAATTTCACTTTTTTATTATCGAGAGCTAATTTTTTAACTTCCCTTAACGCCGCACCATCTCCGGCGACCAATAATTGCCAATCGCCACTTAAACTATCTACTGCTTTAATCAAATCGATAATACCCTTATAATCTTCGACTTGGCCGACAAAGGCCATAGTAAAGGTAGCTTGTTCTTTTGGTTTCGCCAGCTTGATTTTTAGATTTGGCGGAAGCGGATTACCCAAAACGGACAAGCTTGATTTAGGAAAAAAATGATAGCGCTGATAAATATTGCGAAAGTATTCGGAAGGGAAAATAACAACTGACGGACTAGCGAACAACCAGCGACAAACAGTTAAATAGAGTCGATAAGTCCAGTGTAAACTAACCTCGTTATTTAGTACACCCGCCGGATTAATCAATTGCACATCATGAATCGAATGAATATTTCTAATCTTTAATATTTTTAGCAGGCGCGGTATTTCATAACTCAAACCCTTGAGACTATGAGTCAAGGCGAGATCTGGCTTTTCACGATTTAAAATTTTATAAATCTGCCAAGTTTGCCAATCATTAAACATATCAAAAATATGCCAGCCAGCACGCTTCCAAGCCGGTTGTTTTCCTAAGTCAAAAAAATTAAAGATATTACGCGATTTAATTTTATAAACCTTAATGCCTCCAACCTCTAATACTTCATCAACGCGACCGACCGAGACGACAACCACCTCATGGCCCCGTTTCTTCAGGCCCTGAGCGATATTTTCCACGACCACTTCCGCACCACCGCGAGTTTCTGGTTTGTAGATTGAATGTAAAATTACGATTTTCATAACAGTTCAGAATATATTTTAATCAAAGTTGTAGTCACCGGTTGCCAGTCATACAGTTGCTTAATGCGCCCAACCGCTTGCTCTCCCAAAGTCGCAGCCAAGTCAGTATCGTCAAATAATTTTTGCAATTTATTTTTTAAATCAAGTTCATTACCTGGCTCTAATAAATAACCGGTTTCACCGTCAATAATGGTCTGTCGCACACCCGGCCAATTGGCGACTAAAGCCGGCTTGCCACAAGCTTGCGCCTCGCCAACCACAATCCCGAAACTTTCGATTCTTTCGGTTGAAGGTAAAATGAACACGTCACACAAATTATAGTATTCTGGCAACCGATCATTCTTGACCCAACCAGTAAAAATTACTTTATCGGCAATACCTAATTCTTGTGCCAATGCCTCAAACTGTGGTCGCAAATTTCCATCACCGATAATCATCAAGCGGGCCACTCCCTTGACTTGGCTTAACTCACCCTTGATGGCTTCACCGCCGATCGGATCAGGAAAATAGCCTTGGCGTATTTGGGCGAACGCCTTAAGCAACACTGGCACCCCCTTAAAATAATGCTGATCATCCAATCCCCCGACAAACAACGCTAATTTATCCTGAACACTAATTTTGTACAGTTGCTGTAACGACGGTTCCTTGGATCGAGGAACAAATAGCTCGGTATCAATTCCATTGGGTAGGACAAAAAACTTCTCCGGAAACCGCTGGAGGTACTTGCCAATATAGGTATGCTCAGCGTGATCAACCGACAAAATCGCCACTCGATCCGCCAACTTGACCAGCAAGCCCAAAAATAACTTGATCCAGATATAAAATATTCCACCCTTAATCCCCTGGGCCACTGGGTCCATGTGGTAATGTAATACCAACTTCACACGAGGATTAACAATTTTGTATACCGCCACCACCAAGTCAGTGCCAAAAAATGGATAATATAAATGAATAATTTGATAAGAACTTAAACGCCTCCACAGACCGAACATAAAACCGGCTTTACCAAAATTAAACCAGGCACGCAATGCCTGAAACTCAAAATTAAACGGTCCGCTTTCGATCGCCTTAAAAGCCATTGTAAACACACCTACCGGCCAGCCAGCCACAGCTAATTTCTTTACTTGATAATAAGCATTATTGCCAAACCCACCACCATTAGGCGGCCAGGCGCAAACCACAAAGGCTACTTTTTTTGAATTGTCACTAGGCATAAATAATGCTATAATTCTCTTACTTCTATGCGTAAATTCTACAATTTTTAAGCAATTAAGTCAAAGCTATGACCTTAGAGTTGATTGGTTGGCTCGGCGCCTTTTTACTGGCGACCTGTGGCCTCCCCCAAGCCTGGAAAACCTGGCGTACCAAGAAATGCGACGACCTCTCCTGGGGTTTTCTGATGTTTTGGTTTTGGGGTGAAGTATTTACTCTAACCTATATCATTTTAGATAACCTCAAAATCGGCAATCTTCAACCGCCACTTTACTTTAATTATGGTCTCAATATTTCAATTCTTTTCTATTTAATTTATGCCAAGCTAATTTATGGCAATAAAAAAGGTGTCGACCAATTGGCGACACCAAATAAAGAACAACTTACTTAGCGACTAAATTTAGAGGCCTCGTTCCTCTTTCTGCTGATCATAGCCGCTTTCATAGAACTTAATGCTGCCACAAAATTCTGGTTCGCGACCCAACACAAATATGTGGCGCAGCTGGTGATAAAATCGGTTAATCTCGAGCGGTTCGCGCAAGATCACCTCCGCATAGCCATGCCAATCGGGATCACCGATGGCTTTGCCAGAAAATGCTCCAATCGCCACCATCTGCTCAGTGAAACGTTGGACTGTCAAAGTGAAATTACTGACTTTAATCTCCATCTTATCTTCCTTCTGGAAGATTCTAATGTCTGCCTCAGCCTCGGGGTCAGAAAGGGCCGCAATAAAGTTCGCAGTCAAATTCCGATCAACCCGGCATAAGTCATGGAGCCACTTATATACCGACAATAACGCCTTCTTCATGTCTTCTTTCACGTCTTGATCCTTTCTTTTTTTTGCTTCTTCTTATTATTTGTGAGCTTCAAGTATATCACGAACAGCCAAAAAAGTCAATCAAATTATATAAATCCATATCAATGTTCAAATAAAATGCTAAATTTAGACAAAAATATCTCAATGACTCTCTCGCGTACCGCCCTTGAGCATAATATCAAGCTAATTAGGCAACAATTATCGCCTGATTGTCTCTTAAGTGTTGCCGTCAAAGCCAATGCTTACGGTCACGGACTAATTGAAACCAGTCGGGAACTGGCTAAATTGGGCGTCGACTGGCTCTGTGTTACCTCGTCCGATGAAGGCGTTTTATTGCGCCAGGCCGGTCTAAAATTGCCTATACTAATCATTGGCCCAATTGGCCAGCCTGACCTCCTTAAGATACTTAAATTTAACCTCAAAACTTTCATTTACGACCTGAACTTAGCCAAAGAGCTTAACAATTTAGCCAAACAATCGAAGAAATTTGCGGCGGTACACCTCAAAATTGACACCGGAATGAGTCGCCAAGGCATAAATATTAATGACTTAGAGCAATTTATCACCACTCTCAACAAACTAACTCGGCTCAAGCTTGAGGGTATTGCGACTCATTTTGCGACAGCAGATGAGTCCAAGGATAATCCGCCATTCTTAAAACAACTCACAACCTTCAATCGAGCCATAAAATTAGCGGAAGCAACTACTGGCAAAAAATTAATCAAGCATTGTGCCAATAGCGCCGCTACTCTCCTCTACCCTCAGACCCACTTCGATTTAGTCCGTGTCGGCATTGCCGCTTATGGTTGCTATCCCTCTGCCGCCGTTTTTAAACTTTGGGAGCGACGACACCAGCCACTCCAACCGGTCATGTCAGTAACAACAAAAGTTTCCCAGCTAAAATCAATCAGTAAGGGAGTTGGCATTAGTTATGGCCTCACCTTCAAGGCGCCCCGACCGCTGAAACTAGCTTTACTGCCAATCGGCTATTTTGACGGGTTAAATCGTCAGCTATCCAACCAAGGACAAGTCATTATTAACGGGCAACTAGCGCCAATTGTTGGTCGAATTTGTATGGATATTACTTTGGTGGACGTTACCAAAATCAAAAATGTCAGCGTTGGTACCGTCGTTACGATTATTGGCATTAACAAACAACTGACAATTACGGCAGCTGATCTCGCCCAAAAAACCAATACCATTAACTACGAAGTTCTTACCAATTGGAAAGAAAGCATTGCCCGCAACTACCGATAAATTATTCGCCAAAAAGAAAACCTCCGAGTTACCTCGGAGGTTGTTTATTTTTTCGGCCACCAAGCA
Organism: Candidatus Buchananbacteria bacterium; assembly: GCA_903888345.1. Lineage (GTDB taxonomy): Bacteria > Patescibacteriota > Patescibacteriia > 2-01-FULL-39-33 > 2-01-FULL-39-33 > CAISTG01. The sequence goes on from CAISTG010000055.1 coordinate 43,448, forward strand.
CGAATTTTTCGTCCCAGTAACCTGACCTGATACCAAAACATTTCCAGCGGCGTTTTCACCTGACTGACATTAGTGAAATTGCCGGAACGAATCGCTGCAAACACTGCTGCTACCGTCAGCTCTTCGATTTCGAGTACCGCATAATCATGATCAAGATAGGTCAAATCATGCAGGTCAGCAGTAGCAATAAACGGTAAACCAAGCTGCTGCGCGACCACGGCATTCTGTGCATTGGGATTAAATTTTCGAGAATAATACCAGCAATGCTCAACCGCATCAAACAGCGACGAATACTTTTTTAACTGTCCGATCGTCAAAGCTACTAAAGCGCCATAATTCGGATGCGGCGCAATCACAAAAATTTCCGAATGATTTTTTTTGTATTCAATAAGATCGGTAAAAGAATGTAAGTCCGCAGCTGCTTGATCACAATTCAGAGCCAAAACATGCTTGCCATCCAACTTCAATTCAATGCCAGGAATAACTAGAATTCCCTTGGATTGACCATAGGCGACATGTTCCGGCAGACACACAAAACTTTCGTGCCCGGTAATCGCCAAAACACTAAAGTTCAACTGCTGAGCCCGATCAATCAGATCAAAAATTGAATAATCAATTATCGGCCCATCTTGATGGTCTTCCTTCGGGTGTAAATGTAGGGAAGCTTTTATTTGCATAGTTTTTCCTTTTTTAGGGCTAAGTATTTCTGGCGCTCGACTTCCGGTAAATGTTCAATCGCGTAACGCAACATCGTCCGCGGCATCTGACTTCCATAATGATCCAGAAAATCAGTTAACGCCATCTTCGAGACCCTTTTACCGACCTCTCGAAGCATCCAGCCGACCGCCTTCTGAATCAAATCATGATCATCTTCTAAAAGTTCAATGGCCAGGGCAGTAGCGTCCTGCGCATCACCTTCCTTAATATAGTAAAAAGTAGCCAAAATAGCAATGCGGCGTTCCCATAAATTTCGAGACTTGGCTAATTTATAAAGGATTTTGCGGTCTTTATCAACTAAATAAGCGCCCACAATACTGGGGGCTGATAAATCAACCAAGTCCCAATTATTAATGAACCTAGTATTATTCAGATACAATTGATAAATGGCTCGTTGCTGCTGGGAAGTACTGCGCTTAAATTGTTCGACTAATAACAGCAAGGCCGTCAGACGATCTTCATGATAGGGACTCTGCAAAAGTTTGGCCACCTCAGCCAATGGCAAAGTTAAAAATTGCTTCGCCACTAAACGTTGGGCAGGCACCACGATACCGAGAAATTTATCTCCCGCGCCATATTGGCCGGGACCAGTTTTAAAAAACCGTCGCAACTCGACCGCTTTTTGCGGATCAGCGACGCGTCGTAATTCAGTTTGAATTTTTTTTGCTGACATAAATATGATCAATTTAAAAAACATCGGAACGATGTTTTTTTTATTTTCATTAATACTAAGAAAGATTACTCAAATACTCACGTAATTTTTCGAACGCTAAGCGTCGATGCGAAATAGCTTGCTTCTCAGCTGGAGTCATTTCCGCAAAAGTCTTAGCTGATCCATCAGGTTCAAAAATCGGATCCCAATGGAAGGTAGTGTCACCGCGAGGCTTCACAATCTTGCCACTAATTCGTCCCTGAAAAATCTCGCCGCTCGACAGTCCGATCGTACAAACCGCTTCGGCTGGTTCATTCAGATAGGCTTTGACCAAGCGATCGTTAGGCAAAAACTTAATCAGTGGACCAACTTCTTTTTCTAAACCCAAATATAATGACGTGTCTTCAATAAAAAACAAAGCGCCGGGCAATTGCTTCCGCGCCTCCTGAATTTTATGACCAATCACCTCTTCGGCGTGAGTTGATTGAATTTCCGCCAAATCAACATGATGTTGAATAACCTTAAAATCAGCACCCAATATTTCCTGAGCTTCGCGGAGTTTATTCTGATTGGAGGTGATAAAGATGATATCCATATGCCTCTATTATAGCAATATCTTTAAAATTAAAAAAGGACCGGAAACCGAAGTTTCCAGTCCAGATATTTCAGATAAAATTGAGCTTAACCCTCAAGTGAACCGGGATTGCTCCAGGCATCGTAATCGAGATACGCCGCGAATAGTGGCCGATTCATACCGGGTCGTTCTAGCCACATAAAGAAGGGTGAATTGACGATCAATTCAGTCAGCGGAGTAACGAAGCAGGTCCGCATAATGGCAACAGCCACGTCACTCTGCGCTCGAACACCAAACTGATTCATCTTCAGTTTATTCTGCTGCAAGGCTTGAGCGATACTAAAGTCCTCACCCGACACGGATTTCGTACTCATGCCACAAAGCCAAGAAATATCATTCTCCTGATCTAGAGAAATCATCGGCAGAGTGAGCTTGTGGTACGATTTTCGCGTAAGCGTGTGTAACATTCGTTTATCCATGCAGCCATCAACGATCAGCTCCAAAATATTTTTGATTGCCTGATCTTTCAATTCAGCAAAAGCAACGCCGGGTAATGGCTGCTCATCAGGCATTTCAATCAAGAAATTTACCAAATCACCATTATTGGTGTTGATCTGAATATGAATCGCTGAGGGATGAATATATCCGGGAGATGACATAAACATCATTTCGACACAATCAAAAGTAGCGATATGACTACGAAAATCTGTGTCCAAAGTAAAGGCATCATAAGTCTTTGAGTCAGCTCCCTGAAGCTTTCCCGCTGTCCCTTGCTTGATCCACTGCAGCAAAACATCCAAGATGGCCGCTGTATAAATACTACCATCACCGGCAGCATCAAGTCTAAGGCTGGATCCATGCTCAGCCAAAAACTTATTGATGACATCCACTGACAAATCGGCCGCACTTTCAATACAATCCAACATGCATAATTCTTTGCGGCAATAATCGAAGTGTAGACGGAGAAAGTCGAATTGGATAAAATTGTTCTGTAAGGGATTCCAAATGCGATTCGGACCCAAAAACTTTTCCGCCGCTACTAAAGCAGCAATAATCGGATAATGCGCCAAGGTTTTACTGGACATTCGTGTTCTCCTCTGGTCGTCTTTATTAAAACTGAGCCAAGAATTTATCAACGGCCTTGATCGCACAGCGCAATCTGGCCTTACCGCAGCCGGTGACCATTACATATGGCCGACCACGCTTTTCCAATTCTGCAACCAAAATCTGCTTCATCTCTTCACGACAATGACCCAGCTCACGCTGATCATCTTTTTCCCACGGCAAATCAATGTCACAGAACAGATGAAGGTCATGGCGCTTTTGGTTGGCGATTTCTTTGACCGTTTTCGGTACTCGATGATAACGATCCCGACAGAAAACAGAAGTGATGATCTGATCAGTATCCGAGAACATCACTTTGTTGGCTTTCTGGGCGGCCGCCTCTTCGAGCTGCACATGCCCTAAAGCTATCGGCGTAATATCCCGATAACCCCAGACGTTGCCCTGTGCGGCGCAATAATCGCGACCATACTCATGCACCCAAACTGTCTCGTAATGCTCTGCCAGCTGTTCAGCCAAAGTCGACTTTCCGGTCGACTCCGTTCCGGTAACGCAAATGCGCTTCACGAAATACGGCCGCACGACCTCCGGAATCATTTTCCAATTGCTCAATGGCTTCTCTCGCACCATGGTCGCCGAAATCGGCACGACACTGCGATCACGATCAAAGCTGATGTGTTCGCAGTTCATATACTCCGCCAGATAATCACCATACTTCTCCGAAGAGAAGATGTAATCGATCCGACCGAAGCGCTGCATCAAGTACTGAGCCCAAACATAAGACGCCGGGCGCGAAGCTACTTTCTCCTGGGGCAGATCAGCTTTGATACTGGCGATCTTAACCAGTGGTTGCGAAACATAAATTTCCCGCAACCATTGCACTCGCAACTGAGGCGGAATGGTTTCTTCCGGTCGGCTGCAAACGGCCACAATCAGCTGATCGCATAATTCGGATTCGATGCCGAAATCGACCAATTGTAAATGACCCAAATGCGGCGGATAGAACTTACCAATAACCAAGCCCACTTTCGATTTTCGTCTCCAGTCCTTCATATCTTGCTCCTGTTGTTTATCTGAAATTTTAACGTACAACGAATCGTCAATTGTACACTAAAATCGAACTATTGTCAAGGATTAGACTCTATTTAGCTAATAGATAGCCGCGTTTTTCCTGTAGCCAATCAACTAGCCCCTTAATGGCAATCGCTAAGAAGATTATGTATTCGATGGAAATAAACCTAACATCTTTAGTGAAATACAGCACAATACCGATAATATCGACAATAATCCAATAATACCAGCATTCCACTTTTTTCTTCGCCATCAAGATCGTAGCAACAAAACTCATTATTGTTGTAAAAGCATCCCAATAAGGCAAAGAAGCTGCCACCGGAAAATATACTGGCCAAATCAAGTGAATCTTAGACATAAAATATCCCAAGGCGAGACTGCTAATGATAGTAACAATTATCCAAATAAAATTATCTTTTAAATTTAGCGTGCCAACTTTTAATTCATTATTTTTATCGGCCTCAGTTTTAGCGGGACGAGTCCAAAGCCACCAGCCGACAAAAGTCATAATGAAAAAATATACTTGCTCAAACACATCAGAATATAGTTGGATTTGATAGAACAGAATAAAATATAAAATAATACCAACTAAACCAACTGGCCAAGTTAATACTTTTTTTCGCGCCGCTAGCCAAACGCACCACAAATTAAATATTGTGCCGACGAATTCTAAGTAACTCATGTTGTAATCCCAAAAGGTAAACATGGTCGTGTTAACAGAAAATAAATCCATGATAGTCATATATTTTTCTTTCTCTATTTAGATTGACAAGAGTCAGATCTAACTTATTAATTTATAATATTTCAATAATTTTTAAATCTTTGGAAGTGAACTTATAAAGCAAGGCGGGGCGATGCGCGCCACCGACTGATTTATTTTTGGTCGGCTTAATTAATTTTAGCGCGATGATTTTTTTGCTAAAATTTCGTTTATCCAACTTCTTGCCCAAAATTAATTCATATGCACCCATCAATTGATTAAAGGTAAAGTCCTCAGGCAGCAATTCTTTAATCACATTAGTATAACCAATTTTTGCTTTTAAGCGTTCGATAGAATAATCAACGATCTTTTGATGATCGTAGGCTAACTCTGGTAACTGACTAATCGGGTGCCAAGAAATTCCTTCATACGAACCAGTGGTCATTAATTTAATTCTCTGACTATCGGGGACCAAAGCTAAATAGGCAATCGAGACTACACGACCAAAGGGATCGCGCTCCACTTCGCCGAAAGCATAAAGTTGTTCCAAATAAACATCCTTAACACCGGCCTTATTTAACAAATGACGCTTAACTGAGTCCTCCACTGATTCGTCTGGATTAACCATGCCGCCGGGCAATGCCCATTTGCCGGCCAATTCAGGATGCTTAGGTTTAATTAACAGGAGCTTTAATTCTTTATCTTCAACCACCAGCATTACCACGTCTGTCGCTACTGCGGTCATATCAAAACGTTTGTTTAATTTATTCATAATCTTAGTTAGTGTATTTATAACACTATACTACCGCAATAGTTTGTGTCTGTCAAGCACTTAATTAATATATTTATAATACAATTTATTTTATCTAAAATTAAACAAAAAATACCACCCTGTGGAAAAGTACCTTTACTTTTTTTAGATAATGTTGTATAATTAAAACATAATTAAAAATATGTTAAGAAAACACCAACAAAACTGGATCTTATCTATGAACCCGACTTTCGTCGCTTATGACGATATCGGTAATTTTTCTCATAGTCTGGCCCAGGAAGTGTTTTATTCTTAAATCCCCTTTATTTAGAACCAACACTCAAAGACTTTCTCGGCTAGACAGGCCGAGTTTTTTAATTAACGACGTAGAGCGAGAGAAATACAAGAGTCATCTTTTGTATTTCCGAGCCGAGGAGTTAATGCAGGTCCAATACCTCGCCTTTTCTGTCTAGCCAGCGACTGATGGTCTCAGTAACTTGTTCCTTACAACTCAAGGAGTTAGAATTATGACGACAGCACAAGCTGAACGTAACATTAGATTGTATTATATCTTTCAAATGTTTAAAGAGCCGCTGTTCTGGGGTGCGATTCTGGTAATCTTTATTACTAGCGTCTCCTCCATGAGTCTGGCGGATCTGTATTTTATGGAAGCAATTTGCGTCTTAGGTTTAGTTGTCTTAGATGGCCCCTTTGGCGCTCTAGCCGATTTGATCGGTCGACGCCAAACCATGCTAATCGGTTCAGGAATTTTTGCCCTTAAACTACTCGTCTTTGCCAGTGCAGTAAATCCCCTCATGATTTGGATTGCTAATTTTATGTGGGTCTTAAGTTACAGTTTGATTAACGGCGCCGACAGTTCAATGTTGGCTGATACGCTAAAGTTCCTGGGACGTGATGCGGAATTCCAAAAAATTGAAGGCCGGTCTAATGCTTACCGCTGCGCTCTGATTGCCGTCTGTTCGATCCTCATCGGCTATCTGGCAGAAATCAACTTACGACTGCCAATGTATTTGGGTACGCCCTTCATGCTAATCGCCTGCCTGGCCGTTTACTTCATGGTCGAGCCACCAATAATTGCCAAACAGACTAGAAGTCTATCGCGTTACTGGCAGTTACTTTGGACCAGCGCTAAATTCATTTATCGCCGCAACGACATCATCTGGATTATTGCTTTTGCGACACTCATCATCGTCTGCTCCAAGCTCTGGTTTTTCACCTACAATCCTTACTTTAAGTTAGTGGAGCTACCTTTGCGTTATTATGGCTGGATCTTCTGTGCCCTGAATGTTGTCTCCGCCATCTTTAGCCATGAATCCGAACGGCTCAGCAAATGGCTCGGTGATTTTGGTAGCATCGTTATGATGGTAATGCTGATCGCCCTACCAATTTGGCTGATGGGATTTTATACGGGCCAAATGATGATTTTGATGATTCTACTATCAAATGTAGTGCGCGGACATATGACACCTTTTATCGGCGTCATATTGCATCAACATCTAGATTCAGCCAACCGAGCCACTGTGGTTTCTCTGAAGTCTACTGTGAGTAATTTGGGAGAATTTTTTGCTTTGCTGTTCTCCTGGTATGCCCTTGAAAACTACCCACTAACTGGCTATTTACAAGGATTGGGTATTTGTACTTTAATAATCGGCTTAATCTTGATTGCCACCTTTCGCAGAAGTCTGCGAAACTAGCATCACTATTAGCTAGAATTAAAAAACACCCCTGTCGGAATTTTCCGACAGGGGTTTTATTTTTGATTGAAAGTTAATTATTTCTTCAACTGTAAGCGCAACAGGAAGCAACTTAGAATAAAGGCGGTTAAAAAGAAGAGGGCGCCATAAAAGCAAGGCGTAAAAAATGGATTTACCAACGAGCCAGTAGTAGCATAGCAGCCAATTGTGCAGGCCTGCCGATTAAGCCAAAGATATAATTCATAAGAGAAATTGCCCCAGGCGAAAACCGTACCGACTAGCAACACAATAAATTGAGAAACAATAATATTTTTCATATTTTCTGATTATTAATTAACTAGACCTAATTACATCTTAGCACGAAAGCATGAACTACCGCCAGAGCGCAAAATCTGTTATAATTGGTAATAGAATTTATCCTTTAACGTCATCCTCGGAAAATCCGTAAACGAAGTGGGAGGATTTATCCGGGGGGACTATCAATAATTAATTAATCATTCATTTTTTATGGCCTACCTGACCACAAAAATAAAAAAATTCTTCAAAATTCTCGGACCCGGCGTTATTACTGGTGCGGCTGATGATGATCCATCGGGCATTGCCACTTACACGCAAACCGGCGCGCAGTTCGGCTATGGCCAACTCTGGGTAGCAGTATTTATTCTTCCTTTTATGACCGCCACCCAAGAAGCGTGTGCGCGTATTGGTGCAGTCACCGGCAAAGGACTAGCTGCGGTTATTAAAGACAACTACAACAAAACTGTTTTATACATTGCTGTCTTACTAGTACTCGCCGCTAACACTATAAATATTGGAGCCGATATTGGCGCGGTCGCTGCTGCAGCACAATTAATTATTCCCGTTCATTTTGCGATTCTGACCTTAGGATTTACGGCCATCATTTTAATTTTAGAAATTTTTACTTCTTACAAGATTTATTCAAAAATTTTAAAATGGTTAGCCATGGCATTGCTCGCCTATCCAATTACCGTCTTTATGGTCAGCCAACCTTGGACCACGATTTTAAAAGCCACCTTTGTCCCGAATTTCGAATTAACTTTTGCCTTCGTCTTTATTATTACTGGTGTTCTTGGTACCACTATTTCTCCATACATGTTTTTCTGGCAAGCCTCAGAAGAAGTAGAGGAAGAAAAAGCCAAACATTTACTACGTAAAGGTGCTAAACCAAAAATTAGCAAACGGTTCATGAAGAACCTGCGCTTGGACAATTTAGTCGGCATGTGTTTTTCTAATTTTGCGACTTGGTCCATCATTGTGGTGGCAGCTACCGTGTTGCATGCCAATGGAATTTTAGATGTCAGTACCACCGCCGATGCCGCTAAAGCCTTAGAGCCGCTAGTACAATCATTTCCTTACTCGGGGTTTCTCGCTAAATTAATTTTCGCTACCGGTGTTATTGGCCTTGGCTTACTCGGTATTCCGGTTCTATCAGGCTCAGCCGCCTATGCTGTTTCCGAAGCCTTCAACATGAAAGAAGGTTTAAACTTAAAATTAAAAAAGGCGCACGGTTTTTATGGCGTCATTACTATCGCGACGATTATTGGTCTCATTATTAATTTTATCGGCATTAATCCGATTCAAGCCTTGGTCTTTGCGGCTGTCTTTAACGGAGTGGCCGCGGTACCACTGATTTTCTTAATTGCTAGAATTGCCGGCAGTAAGAAAATTATGGGTGAATATCAAAGTGGTAAAGTCTCAAAAGTTCTGGTCTGGACTACTTTTATCTTTATGGCCGCTTCAGCGGTAACGATGTTCTACACTTTATTTAGTCGCTAAATATTTTATTAAACAAAAAAACCACTCAAGCTAAATTCTGGGTGTTTTTTTTAGTTCTCGCCATGATGTTTAGTTAACAGTCAAGGGTGACACTTTTGATTCGACCGATGACAGATATTGATTAAATTTTTGTATTGGGGTTAATCCGTTCATATCCTTACCTAAGTGATATCTCTCGTGATTATACCAATGAACATATTCTCTTA
>CAISTG010000056.1 GCA_903888345.1 Candidatus Buchananbacteria bacterium
AAATAAGATGAAGTTAAAAAGGTTTGTATTTTTGTTACTAAGTGGATCTCATACACAGAAAATTTTAAATACTAAGATAAACCAACCGCTATCCTTAAATAGTGAAAATGCAAATTATGATGTTTACTATCTTTATAAAAAAACTGGCCAGATAGTCAAGGAATATGGTTTAAAAGAATTATATGGAATTGATGATTGTTTTTTTGATGTAGAAATAAAGAACAATGAGACTAACTTAATTATATTTTTACTCGATGGAAAGAAAAGGATAAATCTTGTTAGAGTTGTTTTTCATTGGAAGAATAAATTTGGGGGAATTCAAACTCCCTGTTTGAATATTTTTAAGTTTTAATTTAAGCTTATGGGGAAAAGTTTTTCCAGTTCTGTTTTTGAAATTTGAGTATTGCCAGTAATACTCCTAACTACCTTGAGCTTTTCTTGTGATGCTAATTGTCTAGCTATTTCAGTTAATGAAATAGTAGTTTTTGTTTTTGTATTATTTGGATTGGTTAAAAGTTGTTCTTGCTTATTATCCCTTGGGGGCGTTATTACGTTTACATGATTTTCGGCAAAAAATTCAAACCCATTGGCGATAATAGCAGATTTTAATTTAGCTGTTTTTACTGTTCCTGTTATGCGGTTAACGACAATAGCCGGCCCAATATCCGGGTTACTTTTACTGATATACTGTGGCTTTTTTTCATTTTCAACTAGTTCTAGCCCATTATCGGTAATATTTTGAGACCATATTAATGGTGTATTATTTTTATTGTTGGTTAGTATCTTTTTATTTTCATTCCATATAATTCGCCCAGTCCTTACTTTATAGCCTAGATCGAATAATGTAGTTTTCCCTTTGAAAGCTTCCTCTAGGTATTGAGTATCTTCACTGAATATAGTAATTCCATTTTTTTTAAATATATAATTACCTTTGTTTTTGCTTTTTTTTAAAATCATCAACATTGTGGTTTGTTGGGCGCCATGGAAAAGTTTGGGATCATTAAGTACTTTGATATATTCGATATTAGAATTATTAATTATAAAGCTTCTTAATTTGGCAAAATATGCCCCGTTGTTCATGGACGGAGGAATGACATAAGCTAAATACCCCCCATCCTTAAGCCATTTTAGCCCCTGGTAGACAAACAAACTAAAGATATTTACGCGACCACTTATAATCTCTTCAAATTTATGTTTTAATTCTTTGCTGGGTGTAAATTCAAAATAAGGAGGGTTGCCTATAACAAAATCAAATGAATTATAATTATCATTATTTAATGAGTCTATACATTTAATAAATGCTCCCGTAGCATTTTTTTTAGAAATGTTAGTTAATTTTTCGTCTACATCCCATCCGTGTAATTCTGGTTCATTAAAGTATTTTTTAGCCGTTAGCAAGAATTCACCGGTGCCACATCCTGGATCAAGAATCTTGGGATTTTTAATATTATTAGGCAATTGGTTGATTAATGCCTCTCGAACTGGTTTAGGAGTAAAATATTGGCCGAATTTTTTTCGGTATTTTAAGTCAGCTTCTTTTATGTATTCTAGTGTAAGATCAGTAAGGTCTCTATCTTTTTCGTCGAATTGATTATTAAAATTTCTTATTACACTAACAACTTTTCCTTGTATAGAAATTTTTTTAACAAAAATTGGTTCAAAATTTGGGTTAGCTGGTTGTAACCGTATTTGATTTTTCTCCTTGAAAAATCTTTTAAGTGTGGCTTCTTCGCCGTTTACTATCGCTACTACCATGTCATTATTTTCAGCATAGGATTGCTTTTTTATAATGACATTATCGCCATCATACACACCATCATTTATCATGCTGTCGCCTCTAACCTTCAAAGCGAAGTGTTCACCTGATTTTGATAGAAGATTTTTTGGTATGGTTATGGTTTCGTATTCTTCAATAGCTTCTAATGGGTATCCAGCCGCAATGTACCCTTTTAATGGGATTGTTACTAATTCGTTATGGCTAATAATTTCAATATCGCGTGCGCCGTTACTTCTTTTAATTAGGCCCTTACTTATTAAACTCTCAAGATGTTCATGTATGGTCGCAACCGCTTTATTAAAATGAAGAGCCATTTCTTCGATTGTAGGGGGTACCCCATCTTGGGTTATGTGTTCCGCGATGTAGTTCATTAATTCTTTTTGTTTTTTTGTTAATATCGGCATAAAATTAATTTGACATACTTAATGATTTTGCTATAATTTAAGTATACCCGAAAATAAACCGAAAATCAAAATAAAGTTTTCCACAGGTGTATTATATTAATAATAAGATGGGAGGTGATTATATGGCTTTAACAAGTAAAAAAGTTGCTAAACTCGCCAGTAAGTTGCTTAAAAATGATTTACCGAGAAAAAATGAAAAATCTGTTGCCGGAAGTGCACTGAGGCAAGCAAAGCGACACAAGAAAAAATAATTTTGTACGGATTAGAGTGTGCGAGAGGTTTTATTAGTCTTGGAATATGGAATTATATTGAATATTTGATATTTCACCACGGGTAATAAATATTCCATCACAATCACGATTCCAAAAATTATCTTAAAAACCGTCATTTTGGCGGTTTTTAAGTATCTAATTAATTTACTATTTAAATATTTAATGATATTATACGGTTATAATTTAATATTTAGGAGATCGGGGAATTAACTTGGTTGTTCAAATTATCTCAAATACAAATATATTAAAATAATATAAAATATAAACTTAAATGCTCACAAAATCCGATTTCATAAAATATCTCCAATGTCCCAAATACCTCTGGTTGCACAAGCACCGGAAGGATTTGATTCCGGCGGAGGTCGATGAGAACTTGCAGAAGGTTTTTGATACTGGCTATGAGATTGAGTCTTATGCTTACAAACTTTTTCCCGGTGGAGCGGAGGCTCAGGTGGCGGGGTTTAATGAGTCAATCGCTAAAAGCAAGCAACTCATGGCACAGAAGTCGCCAATAATCTATCAACCGACTATCTCGGGCAAGGAGTTGTTTTGTCGTGCCGATATTATCAAATTAAACGCCGATGGCATGAGTTGGGATATTTATGAAGTCAAAAGCTCTACCTCGGTTAAGGATTTGAATCTTCATGATTTGGCGTTTCAGAAAGTTTGTTTTGAAGTTAACGGCCACAAGATTGGCCGCCTGAACTTGGTTTGTGTTAATAATCAATATGTCCGTCAGGGTGAAATTGACCCGGCCGCGTTGTTGCAGATTGAAGATGTGACGGATCAGGTGTTGGCTTTGGAGGCGGAAATTAGAATTGAAATTATGAAGGCGCTCGACATTATCAAGCTGTATGACGAGCCCAAGGTGCGCATTCTGAAGCAATGCCGTGAGCCGTATGCTTGTGTCTTTTTAGATTATTGCTGGAAAGATGTTCCGGAGCATTCGATTTATGAGATTGCGGGCGGTTTGCCAGAGGACAAGTTGAATGAGTTGTTGGATGAGGGGATACTGGAGATCAAAAATATTCCTGATGGCGTGATTACTAGTGTTGCTGGTTTGCGTCATCATCAGGCGGTCAAACACCAGCAGGTCCATATTGAGGTCGAGAACATCCAAGAGGAATTGGCGCAGTTGCAATATCCGTTGTATTTTTTGGATTATGAGACGTTTGCGCCGGGCGTGCCATTGTTTGACGGCTATCGACCCTATCAGCGCATGACGTTTCAATATTCCTTGCACGTTCAGGCGGCTCCTGGTGGGCCGTTGGAGCATTATGAGTATTTGGCGAAAGATTTTACTGATCCGTCTCGCGGTTTGGCCAAGGATTTGAGTGAGCGTATTGGCGCGACTGGTACGGTGATTGCTTGGAATATGGGGTTTGAAAAGGGCTGCAATTCTGAGATGGCCGAAAGGTATCCGGAATTTGCCGCGTTTTTTGCGAGTGTCAATGAGCGGATGTTTGATTTGATGCAAGTGTTTAAGAAAGGTTATTATGTCCATCACGAATTCCATGGTAGTGCGTCGCTCAAGAAGGTTCTACCAGTCCTGGTGCCAGAATTGTCTTATGGCGATCTGGAGATACACGAAGGTGGTACCGCGTCTAATAAATGGCGAGATATGATTGATCCAAAGTTGAGTCCGGCGGAAGCGCAGGCGATTTATGATAATTTGATTAAATATTGTGAGTTGGATACTTTGGCGATGGTGCGGATTTTGGAGGTGTTGAGAAAGATTAAATAATATGGAAACTGAAGATATTTATTGCGACTTTGTCTTAAATAATAAAATAGAAGTAAAGAAGCTAAAAGAAACGGAAAACGTTTTGGCATTCTACCATACCAAACCGAGTTACAAAACTCATATCGTTGTCGTGCATAAAATTCACATTGATAATTTAGTCGCAGTCGAAGATTTAGAAATTATCAAAGAGATTTTTGCTGTAATTAAGGAGGTAGTTCGTGAGTTAGATTTAAAAGATTTTAGAATAGTGAATAATAATGGCAAGTACCAAGATAGTAAACATTTACACTTTCATTTAATATCAGAATAGTTATGTCTAATAAAAACTGTATCATCATCCATGGTTGCCCCTCGGATGAGCCGCGAGCTAAAAATCCTGAGACTAGGTCATATGACAAGCATTGGATGCCTTGGGTGAAGCAAAAATTAATTGAACGTGGAATTGATACTGTTACTCCGCTAATGCCGGAACCGTGGGCGCCGGATTATGAAAAATTCAAAACAGAATTTGAAAAATATGAGGCTAATGAGAACACAATCTTAATTGGTCACAGTTGCGGTTGTGCTTTTTTGGTGCGTTGGTTGGGAGAAACTAAGAGAAAGATCGCTCAACTGATTTTAGTGGCACCTTGGAAAATTCCATTTGCTGACGATGAAGCGCGTCAATCATTTTATCTCTATCCGATTGACGCCACCATTAAAGAGAGAGTACCGTCAATCGTAATGTTTACGGCGGATGACGAGGAATTAGATGGCAAGAAGAGCTTACAGATGTTTCACGCGGCATTGGACGGCAAAATAATTGAATTGACTGGTCGAGGACATTATACGTACGGCGATATGAAGACTGAAGAATTTCCGGAGTTACTAGAAGAAATCATTTAAATATAATTTATGCGCGTCTGGGACATTCATCCAAAACACTTATGCCGCAAACATCTACTGGCCGAGCATCGCGAGTTGCACGGCCTGTGGAATATTTTAACCTTGCATAAAGCTCAGGGAGGTTATTCACGCCATCCGGAGACTTTACGTTGGGTTGGCAAGACTCGCGCTCTATATGAACGCCACGAAGCGTTAGTGAAGGAGTTTGAACGACGCGGTTACAATCATCAGACGCCACTTGATAAACGATTGGCGAAGGGCAAGGGCGGGCAAGATGTTTTTATTAATACCATAGCCGAACAAAAACAGATTTTAAAAGCCAAGCCTTGCGATTGTTTGTTGCACTTATAAATTATCGACGCATATGAAAAAGTATCAAAAAAATTATTGGCTATTATTTATTGTTATCCTCGCAGTTGTTGTTTTAATTGGAAGCGGTACTTATATTTGGAAGAATTATGAAGTGTCCAGGCTTAATGAGGGTCAGGCAAAATCTGAACCGTTGTCATATTCAATAAGTGGAGTCCCGGTTTCAGTCTCCCAAATTACGGTGCCATTCAGCTTTACCGCCGATCAATTGAAATTAATGGCGGAGGGGTGTGGAGTTACGCATGAGGCTGGATATTTTGATAAGTTGGTGGCTAAATTCAGTAGTACAACTGAAATTATTTATAACTTTAAATACCAAGGAGCTTCGCAAGATAATGGTATTTACAAAGTGACGCTGCTGCCGAATGTTGCAGGATATATTTCGCGCGAAGAGTTTATGCAAGATTTTTACTTTTGCGAGGCGGGCGGTCAAGCTTATCCAATTATGTTGAACAGCAAATGGCTTTTATTTGTTAATGCCTGTGGCACGGGTTACGATGATGGATCAGGCCTGCCTCATGGTTGTGATGAAATCAAAAGTAAAATTGAGTCAACCTTAAGACTGAATTGAATTGGCACAGTATTATTAGGCTGTGCGGTTGTTTATTACACATATAACTTATGATTAGATTCAAATCAAAAAATTGGCAGTGGTCGATTGCAATGCTCGTCGCCTCAAACGCGCTCGTGGCAGTCATCGCCGTCCTGCAAAAATGGAGCCTCGCGGATTATTTGTGGGTCTATTGGTTTCAGAGTTTGATTATCGGAATTTCAGTCTGGATCCGTATCATGATTTTCAAATTCTTTATTCTGGGCAAACGGGACGAGGATGCCAAGAAGGCCTCTTGGATTGCTAAGATATTATCGGCAACATTTTTTGCTTTGCATTTCGGTCTGTTTATTTTTGCCTATAGCCAGATTATCAATGGATTTTTTGGTCACCTACGTTTGTCGGCAGTCTATATCGCCGTTTTAACTTTTGCTGTCAATCATTTCTTGTCGCTAGTGCTCAATTACTCACCTCGGAGCCAGCGTTTGGACAAAATGACAGGACTGATGATCTCGCCGTATTATCGCATTCTGCCAATGCATTTCATTATCTTTATTTTCATCGCCATTACTTTTATTTTTAGATTGAATGGCGCAAGCGATAGCACCATCTTTATTATCACTCTGGTGGCTTTCATGATTCTTAAAACCGGAGCCGATGTTTATGCCCATGTGATTGAGCATTCTCGGCGGTTGCCAGCTGGAATGAAAATAGTTCAGTTGGAAGTTGATGATCCAAAGCTCAAAGACACGATTTATGGCTTGATTGAATTGGATTATTTGTTTATCAAAAAGTTGGATGAAGGTAATGAAGGAGAAGAGGATTATTGGGCCAGTATTCGCCGGTCTTGCGTGACGTTTATCGCCAAATCAAAATATCTGACTTTGGGGTATATAAATTTTGTTGCGATTAACGACAAGGGGATGAAATTGTTTAGGGCAGGCAATCTCAAGGATACGGAGTTGGAGTCATATGTTGTGCCGCTAGAGGGCGCTACTGAGGTTAATCTGTGCTTGGTTGCTATTGTGCTTGATGAGGATTTCCGCGGGCTGGGGCTAGCTGAAAGATTATGGAATAAAGAGGCGGAATATTTTGCAAAAAATTACATAACGGTCAAAGAGCTGGTGGGAGTAATTTGGTCAAATGAAGGCGAAAAATTTATGTCAAACTTTAAGCATCAGAAAGTCGGGTTAGATAGCGGTCAGCGGGAGATAATCGCCTTAGAGCTGACGGACGGCAAGTTGCCAAAGCTAAAAATGAAAAAATAGGGAGACTGGGGAAATCTGTTTTTCATGCATTAACCCTTCAAATTTTATTAAAACCGCCCCAATTAGCACTGCTAGCCGGGCGGTCTTTTTTTTGCTATAATCAAGGCAAGTTTTTGAATCATAATCCATCAGGCATGACGCAAACGCAGGCGCTGGATATCATGAAAACCGGTGCGAATATCTTCTTAACCGGTGAACCGGGATCGGGCAAGACACATATCATTAATAAGTATGTGTCTTATTTGCGTTCTTGCGGGATTGAACCGGCGATTACGGCTAGCACCGGTATTGCAGCGACGCACATTGGCGGACTAACGATTCACTCCTGGAGCGGTATTGGTATTAAAACAGAATTGAGCAAACATGAGGTTGATAAGATTGTTGCCAATAAAATTTATGGTAAACGGATTGCGGCGACTAAGGTTTTGATTATTGATGAAATTTCGATGTTGCCGCCAGAGTCGCTCAATCTAGTAGATATGGTTTGTCGCCGAGCTAAGAAAAATCCGGAACCATTTGGTGGTATTCAAGTGATTTTTGTTGGTGACTTTTTTCAGTTACCGCCGGTGTCGAAATCACAAACAAATGGCGCGCAGCAACAGAATATGTTTCATCATGTTTCAGCGCGTTTTGCCTATGGCTCGGAGGCTTGGCAAGCAGCCGCACCGATGGTTTGTTACTTATCTGAACAGTTTCGTCAGGATGATAAAGTATACTTGAATTTACTCTCGGCGATCCGCTCCAATAGTTTTAATGATGATCATGCTTGTAGGTTGGAAAAGCGTCGTATAAATTATAGTCAAGCTCCCAATAGTCTGCCGAAATTATATACACACAATATTGATGTTGATCGTGTTAATAATGAAATGCTCGCCAAGTTATCGGGCAAGGCCAAGTCCTATGAGATGACTGGCTACGGCATTAAGCATTTACTGGAAACATTGAAGCGCGGATGTTTGTCGCCGGAATTTCTGGAACTCAAGGTTGGCGCCTCGGTGATGTTTACCAAAAATAGTCCGAAAGGGTTATTTGTTAATGGTACACTCGGCACCGTGGAACGATTTGATCCGGCCAATAATTACCCGGTCATTGTCACGAAAGCCGGACGACGTTTAACTGTCGAGCCGACTGATTGGGTACTGGAAGAGGATGGTGAGGATGTGGCGCGTATTACTCAGTTCCCGTTGCGTTTGGCTTGGGCGATTACCGTTCACAAAAGCCAAGGCATGAGTTTAGATGGTGCGGTCATGGATTTGTCATCCGTATTTGAATACGGCCAGGGTTATGTCGCCTTGTCGCGCGTGCGCCGGTTATCAGGCTTGCATCTGCTGGGCTGGAATAATCGCGCCTTTGAAGTTCATCCCGAGATTGTGGCCAAAGATACTGATTTCAAGCTCGCCTCGCAAGAAGGTCTGACCTTTTTAACTCAAATGCCACCCAGCAATCTGCAAGAGATGCATGATAATTTCGTTAATGTTTGTCAGGGGCGCAAGGGTCTAATGAAAGAAAAAGAAGCCAAAGATTTTTTCCCGATCAAGAAAGCTAAAAAGAAAACGAAAGGTGATACGGTGGAAGAAACCTATACTCTGTGGCGCGAAGGCAAAAGCGTGGCCGAGATTGCCATGTTACGAGAATTAAAAGATAATACGATTCTGTCGCATTTGGAAAAGTTGGTGGAGCAGAGTAAAATTAAATCAGAGGAGCTAGAAAAGTTAATTTCTGATGAGCTCGTTAAAGCGTTACCGGAAATTTATCAGGCTTTCAAACAATTAGAAACAAACAAGTTGACTGAAGTTTATGCGCACTTGCACGGCAAGTATTCTTATGAAGATTTGCGCTTGGCGAAATTAGTAATGGATAAATAATTATGGATATTATATTTTTACCGTTGGTTTGGTTGGCTGATTGGATCGTCTTAAATGTTTTGGGATTAACAGCCGGGGATTACTTGGCGGAAGCGCTGAGATTTTTCTTGGCGGACATCCCGAAAATTTTTATATTGTTAATCGTGATGGTGTTTGCGGTTTCATATTTGCGTACCTATTTGCCACCGAGCAAGGTGCGTTGGTTTTTGTCGGGTCGCAATAAATTCGTGTCTTATATTTTATCAGCAGCTTTTGGCGTGATTACACCTTTCTGTACATGTTCGGCGATTCCATTGTTTATTGGTTTTGTGCAAGCTGGAGTTCCGCTAGGTGCGACCTTTGCTTTCTTGGTCGCTTCACCAATGGTTAATGAAATTGCTTTGGCGTTACTGTGGAGCACTTTTGGTTTTAAGATTGCTTTGATTTATGCGGTCTTTGGTTTAACCGTCGCGATTATTTCTGGTTGGCTGATTTCTTTCTTTAATCCCAAAGATTTAATCAATAAGGAAATTCAGCCGGAAGAGCAGAGTGATTTAACTAAAACGCAAACTCAGGCGCAACGTCTAGCTTATGCGAAAAAATATTGTGGGAATATTATCGGCAAAGTTTGGCTGTGGCTGATTGTTGGTGTTGGATTGGGTGCCTTTGTGCATGGTTATGTGCCGGCTGATTTGATTGCGCGTATTGCTGGATCATCGGCTTGGTATGGTGTGCCGCTGGCGGTAATCATCGGCGTACCGATCTATTCTAATGCGGCTGGTTTAATTCCACTAGTATCAGCGTTGTGGGCTAAGGGTGCCGCTGTGGGCACGGTCATGGCCTTCATGATGGCTTGTATTGGCTTGTCTTTGCCAGAATTTGTCATTTTAAAGAAGATTATGAAGCCCAAGTTAATCGCTATTTTTGCCAGCATTGTGGCGATTGGTATCGTAATTGCTGGTTATTTATTTAATCTGTTATCCTTGCTGGGATGGCTAAGTTAAGCCATTAATTTAATCTACTTGCTTTTTTTCTATATTTATGTTACAATATAGCCTAACTTAATTTGTCAGCTAATTTCACCCAATATAATCAGGCATGGGCCGGGGCGCGAGTTGGAGGATTAAAAAGAGTAATTTATTAAATATAAGGTGAGGGTAATTATTTACATCAGTCTTATTTAACAGGGTTCACCCTGTTAAATGGTTTCAAATGGATATTTGAAATTAAGATTTATGGAATAATGCGTCAAGATAATTTAGCAATAAGTTTACTAGTCGTAAACATGCTACTTATCTAAAATCTTATTTAACAGGGTAAACATTATATGGGAAAATTCGACAGAAGTGGCGGTAGCCGTTTTGGCTCCGACCGTGGTGACAGAGGTGATCGTGGTGGCAGCCGTTTTGGTGCCGACCGTGGCGATCGTGGAGCTAGAGCTCCAATGGAAATGTTCAAAGCAACTTGTGCTGATTGTGGCAAACGTTGCGAAGTGCCTTTCAAACCGACCGGCGAAAGACCAGTCTATTGCAGTGATTGTTTTAGTAATCAGGCAGGTGGTAATTCTGGACGTCCAGAAAGACGCAGTTTTGATCGTCCAAGTTTTGGCGATCGTGGTGATCGTCCTAAATTTAAAGCTACTTGCGATAAGTGTGGCGAAGAGTGCGAAGTGCCTTTCCGTCCGACTCAAGGCAAGCCAGTTTTTTGTAACGATTGTTTTGATAAGGGTGATAGCCGTGGTGACCGTGGCGAAAGCCGTGGCCGTAGCGCTGCCCCTTCCAATGATCAGTTAGCTGCTATTAGCGCTAAACTAGATCGTTTGCTAACAATCTTGGCTCCAGTAGCTAAAGCGATGAATGTTGAAGAAGAGGTTGCTGCTCCAGTAGCCAAGAAAACTTCAAAAGTCAAAGAAGAAAAGACTGTAGAAGTCGCTGAAGCAGAAACTGCTAAGCCTAAAAAAGAAAAGAAAGCTGCCAAAGCTAAAGAAGAAAAAGTTGAGAAAAAGGCAGTGGCTAAGAAAAAGAAATAAATCAAATAACAATGAGGAAATTAGATAAAGTTACTTTATTTGGCCTCGATTGTATTAATATCGACCGCCTCATAAAGGCGGTCGATATTTGTGTAGAGGATTTGGAGTTTGCGGAAATCAAACTACTGTCTTCTATTGATAGTTTTAATAATAACGTCGTCCAGATTGAACCGCCAATACATTCTATTCGGCAATACTCTGAGTTCATGTTGAAAAAGATGAATGATTATATTGCGACCGATTTTGCTTTAGTGGTACAGTATGATGGCTTTGTTTTGAATGCTGATGCCTGGGATGATCATTTTTTAAAGTATGATTATATTGGTGCGCCACTATCTGTAGACGGAGAGTTGGTAGTTGGCAATGGGGGATTTAGTTTACGCAGTAAGAAATTGCTGAAACTGTTGCAAGAGGATGATAATATCAAA
>CAISTG010000057.1 GCA_903888345.1 Candidatus Buchananbacteria bacterium
ATTTTATCTGTCCGCTCTTAATTTTGGCCATGACCTCAGATTCGAGTTGTTTATTGGTGTCCATATTTTTCTTTATCTAAATGTTGCTTGAGATATTGCTTGCCACGGGCAATCAGCGTTCCCACGGTATTAATCGGTAGATGTAAAATTTCACTAATTTCATCGTAACTCTTTTGTTCAAAAAAGTATAAGATTAGAACCTCTTGATATTTTGGTTTGATTGAAGACAAAGCTTGATTAATTTGATCGCGTGTTAACTCTTGGTCTATATCTTTATCAAAATCTAATTTCTCATCAATCACATCATACTCCCACTCATCCAACGATAAACTATACTTAGAATTCTTCTTCAAGTGATTAATCGCCTCATTATGAGCGATGCGATAAATCCAGGGCGAGAATCTTTTGTGGATATTAAAACTATTGAGGTTTTTATAGGCTTTAATAAAGACGTTCTGTAAGACATCTTCCAGCTCGTCGTTATCATGAATGAATTTTTTTAAGTAATGAGATAGCTTGGACTGATAGCGTTGAATAATCCCGCTATACAGCTCACTATTATTACTTCTGACCGCTGCAACCAGTTGCTCATCAGTTAAGTCTGTTTTAGCCATAAGTTACATCTATATTACAACACATTTAACTAACTTATTTCATTTCGTATTTTATCTAATTATACGCTAATTAGACCAAAAAACAAAACCACCTAGCTACAGTTTTTAATAACTGTAACTAGATGGTTTTTTAGTATGTCCGCGGCAAGAATCGAACTTGCGACCAATAGCTTAGAAGGCTACTGCTCTATCCACTGAGCTACGCGGACTTAATATAGTGATTTACTTTAAAAATACTAACATAATTATTGATAAAAGTCAACATTTAAACCAAAACGCGGCGATTGCCGCGTTTGTCTGTTAATTACTTTTGTTGTAATCTCGCCATTGCCGCCTGAATCGACTTCAATGCTTCTACCCTATCACCAAAATTTTCTACCTCCGACCAGCGATTGGCTTCCATTTCTTTATACTGTTTGAAAAATAATTTAATTCTTTCTCGTGTTGGCAAATCAATATCAGCCAAATCATTAATATGCGCATAAAATGGATCAACTTCACTAGCGGGAACTGCTAAAATTTTCTCGTCTTTGCCGTGCTCATCTTCCATCCACAAAACTCCGATTGGTTTAACTGTAATAACTGATTCAGGCGTTACCGGCAATGATGAAATTACCATCACATCCAGCGCATCGCCGTCATCGGCTAAAGTTTCTGGAATGAATCCGTAATTAAACGGATAAACTGAAGAAGATCCAATAAAGCGATCCACTTCTAAATTTCCTGTCCCTGGATCAATCTCATACTTAACTGCCGACCCCTGAGGAATCTCAATAATAGCACTAACCTCTTCCGGCGCTTGATCGCCGATTTTGATATTTTTCAAATCCATAAATATTTTTAATTTAAAATAATTAAATTCTTACCAGTCATCGACCCTGGTTGGGGCAAATTCATTATTGCCAAAATCGTTGGCGCCACATCAGCTAATGTTCCCTGGCTGAATTCAATGGCAGTATCAGTAATAATCGCTGGTACCAAACTGGTAGTATGCGCCGTATGAACTTCTCCGGTTGCTAGATCAATATTCATTTCGGCATTACCATGGTCGGCAGTTATAAAAGCGACGCCCCCAACCTCATCTAGAGCCGAAATTACCCGGCGTAATTGTTGATCAACAAAAGTCAGCGCCGTTTTAATGGCTTCAACTTTTCCAGTGTGGCCGATCATATCAGGATTAGCAAAGTTAATAAAAATAAAATCAGTACCACTCTTGATTTCTTCAATCGCTCTATCAGCAATCGCCTCGGCCCGCATTTCTGGCGCTTCATCATGAGTCTTAATATCTTTGCGACTCTCTAGTAAAATATCACGCTCACCCGGAAAAGGCTGCTCAACGCCACCATTTAAAAAGTACGTGGCATGAGCGAATTTTTCGGTCTCAGCAATATGTACTTGTGATAATCCTGCTTGCGATATTTCTTTGGCCAAACAAGTCTTAATTTCTTGACGACCAAAAGCCATTGGCACCTTAAAACTTGAATCATACTCAGTCATCGTGGCAAAACTCAAATCCAATTCGGCCTGACGATCTAAAATTTTTCGACTTAACTCACGTGCCCGATCAGGACGGAAATTAAAAAAGAAAATTCCATCTCCCGTTTTAATTGAATAATCTATTTCCGCACCAAAAATTAATGGTTCAATAAATTCATCTTTTTCTCCCGTCTGATATAACTCCATTAATACCTCTGATAACTTTTGGCCATTAACCATTTTTCCTTTACCGGCAAAAATTGCGTCTTCGGCTTTCACTACACGGTCCCAATTATTATCGCGATCCATACCCCAATAACGTCCAGAAGCAGTGGCAATCTGACCAACGCCAATTTCCTCAATTTTAGCCTCAAGCTCGCTAGCGAAACTAACGGCAGACTGCGGTGCCGTATCACGACCATCGAGAAATAGATGCAAATAGACCTTAGTTAAACCAGCGCGTTTAGCAGCCTCGAGCAAAGCGTATAAATGCTCACTATGACTATGTACGCCACCCGGTCCAAGTAATCCCATTAGATGTAATGCCGATTGTTTGCTTTTTACAGTTTGTAGTAACTCATTAATTGCATTATTAGTAAAAAATTCTCCAGATTCGATAGATTTTGAAATTCTTAGCAGATCACTATAAATAATCTTTCCGGCACCAATCGTTTGATGGCAAATCTCGCTATTACCCATTTGTCCAACGGGTAAGCCAATACTTTCACCACTAGCCTCCAGCAAGGTCGGCGAATACTTCTGCCAAATCTCATCAAAAAATGGCGTCGGTGCTTCCCAAACGGCGTTATGAGTTTTATCTTCACGATAACCCCAGCCATCTAAAATTATTAAAGCTACTTGTCGTTTTTTGTTTTCCATAATGACAAAATTTTACCATTTTATTCTAATTTGAGCAAATTAAAAACCGCTCGAATTGAGCGGCTGAAAGTTCATTGTTGTTGACTATTTTCTGAGACTGGATCTTGTTTCGAATTAAAATCTCGAACCTGCTCCATTAAATCCATCATTGCCGTAACCAGATAACCTTTGCTGACTTCGGTGGAAATTTTCAATCCAGGGCGTAGTAACGGTGAAGAAACTTCAATAAGATAAGTCTCGTTTGTTTTACGCATGTTTCTTACTCACCGGCGCTGGCGCCAGAAAACCCCTCATCTTATCAGCAATTTCGGAAATTCCCATCTCTACATAGGCGCACGCCTCAGCATGTTCAATCTCCGAGCAAAAAAGATTAATATGAAGATACTTGCATCTTCTAGTTTCACCATTTTGAGGATCAAGTAGCAGGCAATCAGCTGCTACTGGATAATTTTTGTAGATTCTCAAAACCTTAACGATACGACGATCCAGTTTAGCCCTTTTAGGCTTTTCATTTTTGAAGCGGCAAAAATCTGCATCCAAATCAGTTACCCGATAAAACTTTCCCACTTCTGGCACAATCGCTTTCCGTTTAGCCATGACTTCTTCTCCTGGTTGGTTACTGAAATATTACTTTTTTGGCTTGCCAAAATTTTGAGCATACTGTTCGATACTAGCCTTAGCCTTATCAACCCACACCGCAACTAATCTGTCCTTTTCAATTTCAGTAACTGGGACACTTAGTAAACTATGATAAAGCGTTAAACTCAGAATTTTACCATCTGACAAATTCAAACAACGACACCAGGCCGCACAAGAATTCAAAATTTCTTCCAGTCGCACCAAATACTCAATACCCTCAATATTAACCTTGTAATATTCACCAATCACTAATCGTTGTTTCGGATTACTCTGCTTTTTTCTCATGATTGCTTTCCTTTTTGGTCTAAAAAGAATCTACTCTCTTTTTGTGTTCTAGGATTTTTTCTTCAATTTCAGTAATTTGTCGTCGTAAACATTCAACCCGCTCCTCAAACGTTTCATCTTTAAATTTTTGCAACTCATCAAGAGTCATCTCTTCACCGAGTTTGTCGGCCACAATCTGATAAACGCCGGAAGCACAAACTTCTCCCGGTTCTAAATCAACACAATCAAACGCCCAATCATGTTGCGTAGCCGCAACTATTTTATAGATAGTCCCCGGTCTTGAAGAATCAAGACCGCGATAATAACTACCGACTTTTATGACACGATCTGCCATGATTGCTCTCCCTATTGGTTATTTAAATATTTAGGATAAGGTGAAAGGCGCCACTTAAAACTAGGCCCAAGCCCAAGGCGACGGCATAACGAAATGGATATAAATAATAATAAGCGTAATGCTCACCAGATTTAATGCCTTTTGCTAGACAAATCACAAATATTACTAAAGCTAAAAATAAAACCAGGCTACTCAACCCGAAGGGCAAAAACCAACCGGCAACTAAGCCACAAACAAAGACAATGGGCTGCAACATAATCAAATGACTAAGCCAAAAATTTATATCAAATAAAGTCACAAAGGCCCACCAATATGTTTTCATGGCTTTTCTCCCTGATTACAACCATAAACGATTCTTGATGAATATTCTCAAAAAGCAAAAGAAAAAAAATCCCGCCACCAAAATAAGTGCGGCATTAATATTTTGAACTGGATAACCTTTAAATAATTCAATCAGTATCCAAATCAAGGCAATTAGAAATATTAACTTATCATCCCGATTTTTTAGCATCAAGCTTCTCCTTTTTCGATTGTCAAAGTCCTAAAACAGAGAAAGCCGGCTACTCGCCGACTTCTTCTTTGATTTTATCTAATAAATCATCAATATTAGCCAGTGACTTATCGCCTTTATTCAAGCGGAATTCCAATCGCGGCACACTACGCAGGATAACTTTTTCATTCAATTCCCCCTGTAACCGCTTCGACAACAAATTCAGTTTATGCACGGCAAAATCCGCCTTCTCGTCTGGCATGACGCCGATATAGACGGTCGCATACTTTAAGTCAGCCGAAGTCGTCACGCGCATAATCGTCAAAAACACGTCAGGCATTTCTACCTCACGGTTGATGATGCTGCCGAGTTGCTGCAGAATCAATTCATTAACTTTAATCATTCGGTCTGACATAAAATTTGGATTAGATCCCCGGATACTTTCGCCACGCCGGATGACCGGCTTCAGGCGAAAATTCCGAGGATGACGTTAAAGGATAAATTCTAGTTGTAGAATTCAATAATATCTTTTTCTTCAATCACTGGCTTGCCTTCGAAAGTCAGCCCACACTCTTGGCCTTCAACTACATGTTCGACTGCCTTGCGAAATGATTCCAGGCGCGTAACTTTACCAACAACTAAGGCTTCGCCATTGCGAACAATGATAGCGGTGTTCGTTGGTACTAAGTCGCCTTCAATTACTTTACCACCGACAATCATACTGGCATGTTCCTTGCGGAAAACCTTCATGACCTCTAACTTGCCAACCATCTTTTGTTTCTTTTCTTGCGTTGCCAATAATTTGATTTCTTCTTCAATATCTTCAATTAAATGATAAATAACTTCGTAAATCTTAATTTCAACTTTTTTATCACGAGCCAAAGTTGCCACCGCTATTTGGGGTTTAACTTTAAAACCAATAATCTTCGCACCGGTCGCTTCAGCTTTAGCAATATCGGCTTCAGTAATAATACCCAAACCCTTAGCAATAATTTTAATCTTAACTTCCGGCGTTTCTTTCTTCGCTAGTGATTCCAAAATCGCTTCGAGTGATCCGAGTACGTCGGCTTTGATAATCAAATTAATAGACTTGGCATTAGCTGTTGACGTATCTTCAACCTGACTGACTGAGGTCAAGGAGAAATCTTTCTGTTGGCTTAACTTTTTATATTTAATATCACGATTTAAATTCTTGATGTCTTTACAAACTTCAACGATACTACCGACTTCCGGCGCTAATTTCAAGCCAATAATCTTTGCTGGCATACCAGGCAAAGCTTCTTTAATTTCCATACCCTTATAATCTTTCAGTGCGCGTACTTTGCCGCAGAAATCTTCACCCAAACATAAATTATCACCGACATGCAAAGTGCCAGCTTGGATTAAAATAGTGGCGACTGGTCCTTCGCCTTTGTTGACTTTGGATTCAATCGTTGTGCCAATCGCTAAGCGATCGGGATCAGACATGATACTTTCTTTATTCAAATCAGCGACCAACAATAAGGTTTCTAAGAGATCATCAATACCGGTTCCTTCCTTAGCGGAAACTGGAATACAAACAACATCACCGCCCCAATCTTCCGGTAGTAACCCTAAAGCTGACAAATCACTTTTGGTTTTTTCTAGATCAGCTTCTGGCTTATCGATTTTATTAATCGCCACAACAAACGGTAATTTCGCGTCTTGAATAATCTTGATCGCTTCTTTGGTTTGCGGTTGCACACCATCATCAGCTGCCACCACTAAAATAGCGATATCCGCTACGCGGGCACCACGTGAACGCATCGCAGTGAAAGCTTCATGACCTGGAGTATCAATAAAAGTAATCAAGCGACCATTCTTATGAACTTGATAAGCACCGATATGTTGAGTAATGCCACCACTTTCGGTTGCCACCACATCAGTCTTACGAATCGCATCTAAAATTTTGGTCTTACCATGATCAACGTGTCCCATGACCACGATAACTGGAGGACGAGTTGCTTTAGTTAAGGATTCTTCAGCTAAAATTCCTTTGAGTTTTTCTTGACCAGTAACGTCACTGGCGCTTTCGGTTTCACCAGCTTCAAGCAACACATTAAAACCCAAATCTTGGCCAATAATCGAAGCAGTATCAAAATCAATGCGTTCATTCATGGAGGCGAGAACGCCACTTTTCATTAAGGTTGTTAAAACCTTATTAATTGGTAAATTCATGCGGGCGGAAAAATCTCTGACAGTAATAACTTGCGGAATACTAATATCACCACCGATCGGCTTGCCATCAGCATCAACTTCGGCCACGGCTCTAATCTCGGTCAACTTAGCTTGTTCGCGCAATTGACGCTCGCGATTTTTCCAAGCTTCAGTGATTTTCATGGCTAAACGGTCATCAACTTTGATGGCGCGTCGGCCAATATCAAAACCCATGCCAGGTAATTTTTCTAGCAGTTCGTTGGAGGTGACTTTTAAGCGACGGGCTAATTCCGAAACATTCATGTGATTTAGTACTAATTTGTTTAATAATTGATTTTAGAATAACAGATTTAACCAATAAAATCAAGCGATTGACAGAAAGGCAAAATAATTACTTTAATTATAAATAAAAAACACCCAGTCAAAAAGTCGACTGAGTGCCAAAGTGCAAATTAGGCGTGACCCAACACGATTGTATTCCAACCATCGCGC
>CAISTG010000058.1 GCA_903888345.1 Candidatus Buchananbacteria bacterium
TCTGGATCACAACTGACACTGAACTGCGAAAGTTAGGGGAGAGAACAGGATTAGATACCCTGGTATTCCTAACCGTAAACGATGAGTACTGGGTGTTCCGTGTAACAGCGGGGCGCCGACGTTAACACATTAAGTACTCCACCTGGGGACTACGGCCGCAAGGTTGAAACTCAAAGAAATTGACGGGGGCCCGCACAAGCAGTGGAACATGTGGTTCAATTCGACGCTACGCGAAGAACCTCACCAGGGCTTGACATATAGGTAGTAGGAACCTGAAAGGGGGACGACTCGTTAAGCCGAGTGCCTATACAGGTGTTGCATGGCTGTCGTCAGCTCGTGCCGTGAGGTGTTGGGTTAAGTCCCGCAACGAGCGCAACCATCATCCTTAGTTGCTACCGAGGGACCCGAAAGGGTTCTGTTCGGGCACTCTAAGGGGACTGCCCGTGATAAACGGGAGGAAGGTGGAGATGACGTCAAGTCCGTATGGCCCTTATGCCCTGGGCTACACACGTGTTACAATGGGATGTACAGAGCGTTGCCAAACCGCAAGGTGGAGCTAATCGCAAAAAGCATCCCTCAGTTCAGATTGGAGTCTGCAACCCGACTCCATGAAGTTGGAATCGCTAGTAAAGGCGGATCAGCTACGCCGCCTTGAATACGTTCCCGGGCCTTGTACACACCGCCCGTCAAGCGATGGGAGCTGGTGGTACCCGAAGTGGCGACAACGCCCCTAAGGTAAAACTGGTGACTGGCGCTAAGTCGTAACAAGGTAGCCGTATCGGAAGGTGCGGCTGGATCACCTCCTTTCTATTTTTTCTTCACGGAAAAGTAGAGATCCTCATAAGCCTGGTAACTCTTGCTTATGAGAGTAACAAAAAAAGGTTTAGGTCGCGAGCTAGTCAAATAAGACCTAACGCTCCGACTTGGCTATTTATAGATTTCTAAGCACAGATAACACAATCAAATCCACAGATCGCACGAATTTACTGTGTTCAAAATTTGTGTTATCTGTGGTTTTTGATGATGAGTGAATGCCTATGGGTTTAAGTGGAAGTGTCTGTGTGAGTGATGTGCATGGGCCCATAGCTCAGTTGGTTAGAGCACAGCCCTGATAAGACTGGGGTCAGTGGTTCGAATCCACTTGGGCCCACCAGAATTTCGGGGCAGTAGCTCAGCTGGGAGAGCGCGTGCTTTGCAAGCAAGAGGTCGGCGGTTCGATCCCGCACTGCTCCATGATATTTTTTTGACAGAGAAAAAATATCATGTACCAAAAGCATCAAAAAAATTTCACCCGCCATCGAAAATGGCGCGGAATTGATCTTTGACAATTTTTGTAAAAGGTTTTTTCGGAAAGTGCTACAAAAGTAGCAAAAAGCCGAGAATTCTCTCAAGTTTGGATTTTTTTTTGCGAAAAAATCTAACATAATCAATGACCAAATTTGTGGTCAAGCTACAAAGAGTCTATGAGGAATGACTTGGTCAATTAAGGCGATGAAGGACGTGGTAAGCGGCGATACGCCCGGTGGAGCTGCAAACAAGCTTTGATGCCGGGATTTCCCAATGGGGCAACCCATCCAGAGTTATGTCTGGATATCGCACACTTAATCAAATAGGTGTGTGAAGCGAAACCGGGGGAAGTGAAACATCTCAGTACCCCGAGGAAAAGAAACCGAATGGTATTCCCTTAGTAGCGGCGAGCGAAGCGGGAAGAGCCTAAATTTCGATGACGCATAGCCTGCGCGCGTTGTCATCGGAACGTTGCGGGACTGTTTGGATGAGTGTGCAGACTCATCGGGAAGTTACAAAGTTTCTATGTAGCAGAAAGATTTGGAACAATCTGCCAAAGAGGGTGAAAGCCCCGTAAGCGACACATAGAAACCTTCCTGGGACAGTATCCCAAGTACTACGGAGCACGCGAAATTCCGTAGGAATCCGCCCTGACCACAGGGTAAGGCTAAATACTCTAATTGGACCGATAGTGCACAAGTACCGTGAGGGAAAGTTGAAAAGAACCCCGGTGAGGGGAGTGAAATAGAACCTGAATTCATAGACTTACAAGCGGTCGGAGCCCTATGTCTTGCGCAAGCAAGAAACGGGTGACGGCGTGCCTTTTGCATAATGAACCGGCGAGTTATTCTGATAAGCGAGCTTAATCCTCTTAAGGGGAGGAGGCGTAGGGAAACCGAGTCTGAATAGGGCGAATAGTTTGTCAGTATAGACCCGAAGCTAAGTGATCTACCCATGACCAGTGCGAAGTCTATCGAAAGATAGATGGAGGTACGAACCCATGAACGTTGAAAAGTTCCGGGATGAGTTGTGGGTCGGAGTGAAAGGCTAATCAAACTTAGGAATTGCTGGTTCTCCTCGAAACGTCTTTAGGGACGGCCTTGAGCAAATGAGCGATGGGGGTAGAGTGCTGAATGGGCTAGGGACCTTACCAGGTTGCCAAACCCAACCAAACTCCGAATATCATCGTTTCTTATCTCAGGAGACAGACAGTGCGGGCTAAGCTGCATTGTCAAAAGGGAGACAGCCCAGACCGCCAGTTAAGGTCCCAAAGGATAGGCTAAGTGGTAA
>CAISTG010000059.1 GCA_903888345.1 Candidatus Buchananbacteria bacterium
AAGAGAGTATGTTCATTGGTATAATCACGAGAGATATCACTTAGGTAAGGATATGAACGGATTAACCCCAATACAAAAATTTAATCAATATCTGTCATCGGTCGAGTCAAAAGTGTCACCCTTGACTGTTAACTAAACATTGTAATAAATAATCTAAATTTTAAGAATTTAATCAGATGTCATATGACAATAAAATCAATTAAGCAACTCAAGAATTTAAAGGGGAAGCGCGTTTTGGTGCGGGCTGACTTTAATGTTCCCTTAACTAAAGACGGTAAAGTTGGCCAAAGTGAAGACTTTCGCATTGTGCGGACTGCTCCCACAATCAACTATTTAATTAAAAAAGGAGCGAGAGTGATTATTATGGCCCATTTAGGACGTCCCGAAGGGAAGACTAACCCGAAATTAAGTTTAAAACCGGTGGCTAAGCGTTTGGCTCAAGTTATTAATCGCCCGGTAAAATTATCACCCGAAATTGTGGGAGCAAAAACCACTGAACTCGTTAAAAATTTAAAAAACGGCGAGGTTTTGCTATTAGAAAATGTCAGATTTGATGCGCGGGAAGAAACTGCCGATAAGAAATTTGCTCAGCAATTATCAATCCTAGGAGATCTTTTTGTTAATGATGGTTTTGCTGTTTCTCATCGTGATCAAGCATCGGTTTCAACCATTCAACAATTTTTGCCGTCCTATGCCGGGTTTTTACTGGAAGATGAAATTAATCACTTAAACCGAGCCTTAAGACTGCCGAAGAAGCCACTCGTCGTTATTATTGGCGGCGCTAAAATGGAAACCAAAATTAAAGTAATCAAGAATTTTACCAAAGTGGCCAAAAGGGTGCTACTGGGCGGCGCATTGGCCAATACCGTACTAAAAGTAATGGGAGTCACCATCGGTAAATCAGCGTTTGAGCCGGAGATGTTTGCCGAAGTAAAAAAATTGAAATTAACCGATAATCAAATCGTCGTGCCTGTTGATGGCGTCATGGCAACCAAAACTGATGCCAAAAGTGGTCGCATGGACGCTTTTGCGGACATTAAGAGTGATGAGTTAATTTTGGATATTGGTCCGGATACCATTAAATTATATGCGAGTATCATTAAATCGGCAAAAATGGTAATGTGGAATGGACCAATGGGCTTAATTGAAAATCCAGTCTTTGCTAAGGGCACCAAAAGTTTGATAAAAATTCTGGCAGCAGCCAAGGCCGAAACAATTATTGGTGGCGGCGAAACCGTTCAAATGATCCGTAAAATGAAGTTAGAAGATAAGTTTACGTTTATTTCCACTGGCGGGGGTGCGATGTTGGAGTTTTTGGAGGGTAAGAAGTTACCGGGGTTAAAAAATATTATTAAATAAGTTATGGAACTTAAAGAATTACACGATTTTGTTAAAGCCGAAGATCAACGCTTGCGTGACTTGTATCCTTATGAAACCAAGAAAGAAATGATCATGGCGCGCATGGTTAAAATTACCGAAGAGGTTGGTGAATTATCCGAACAGGTACTGAAGTCGCTGGCTTTTCAGCGCAAAGAAAAAATGGTTGACGTCAAAAAGGAAGATTTGGCCGAGGAACTAATCGATGTCTTAATTACTGCATTTTTGTTGGCCGAGGCTTTTGAAGTTGATATTGAGGCGGCCATTGAGCAGAAGGTTGAAAAAATTAAAAAGCGTTTGTATAACCAATAACATATGTCACCGGAAATTAAATCAAATAATATAGAAATAGAGCCAACTGAAGCAATGACGGTTAAAGAATTAGAAACGGGCCTTTACGACACTCAAGAAGAGTTAAAAATTGCAAAGGTAACTTCAGGGGCAGAGGATTCTAGGTATTTATCGCAATTGGTGGAGAGACAAAATTTATTAATCGATTTAATTTCAATTAAGGCTGTTGAAATAAAAAAGGATGAATCGAACCCAGATGTTTATGTGGGCGTGCTAGATGGAATCACTAAAGATTACAATCAGATCATTAGTGAGGTGGGAGATGTCGAAGGAAAAGATATTAAAATTAAAGAAAAAGTTGGAACATATATCGATTCTCTTAAAGATAGAGCCAGACTTTTTATCGAAGATATTAAGCCAGAAAATAGCGAAGAAGAAGGTGAACCATTTGATCAGGCTATCTTCGAAAAAATGTTATTAATGATGGATGGTTGTATCGGCGTCGATCAAGAAAAATTTATTTCTAAATTAGGAGAGGCTCTAAGGCCAATGGCAGAATTTCAAGTCAATAATCCTAAGTTAGCTGAACGAGCTAGAAGAAAATTATTTTTAAGAAGTAGTAGTGATAAAGAACAATTTTATCCAATCAGGGGAACAGACAGCATTTTATCTTATGGTATTGGAGGTAGGAATGGTGATAGTCTACACTTACATTTAGCGCCAATGCGTACAGTGGAAGATAAGCATAATTTTATGTATGTAGTCATGATGAAGGCCTTCGAGGATGTGGCTGAGGTGGTTAAGGCAAATAATCAGGTTAAGGTTATTACTGCGACTTCCTATTTGGTCGCTGCAAGGCCAACGTATTATAAGAAATTTGGTTTTGAATTGGAAGCTTTGAGTACTACCGAACGGGGACATTCTTGGGGTGCAGAAGAGCGTCCCGTCTTACGAGCATTTATGGATCGTGAAAAATTTATTAAACTATTTGAAAAAAAAGATAATTTATAAATAATTAACTAACAAAAATATGGAAGAAAAAAAATCTTGCTGCGGCCATGAGGCTGATAGCAAATGCAAATGTCATTGTGGCAAGCATATCGTCTTGGGACTTTTAGCTGTAGTGCTAATCGTCTATGTCGGTGTATTAATTCGCAATGGTTTGCGAACTTATGATTATATCGGCAAAACACCGGATATGATCAATCAAATTACGGTAACTGGTACTGCTAAAGTTAGCGCCACCCCTGATGTTGCCGTTTTAAATATGGGCATCGTTAGTGAGGGAGCCAGCGTTACGGTCGCCCAAAAAGGCGTCACCGATAAAATGAACGCGATTATTGCTGCCTTAAAGGGCCAGTTCAAGATTGAAGCTAAGGATATTCAAACCGAAACCTTTAGTGTTAATCCTAAGTATGACTGGAGCAGCGGCAAACAGACGATTGTAGGCTATACTGCCAACCAAAGCGTGAGTGTTAAGGTTCGTGATTTTAATATCACTGGTGATATTTTGGCTAAAGCAACTGAGCTCGGTGCCAATAATGTTTCTGGCCCATCTTTCTCGATTGATGATCCGGAAAAAGTTAAGGCTGATGCGCGAGAGAAAGCTATCACTCAAGCTAAAGCTAAGGCACAGCTGTTAGCTACTCAGGTTGGTATTAAACTTGGCCGTATTGTTAATTTTTATGAGGGTGGCAATGAGGTTGCTAATGTCGCTTACGGCTTTGGCGGCGCCACAATGGATTCAGCAGTCGCCATGAAGGCGGTAGCTCCGACCATTGAACCAGGTAGTCAAGATGTTCAGTTAACTGTAAGTTTAAGCTACGAAATTAAATAATTTCTATGAAAAAGCTTCTTTGTTCTTTAATATTATTGCTGGCGGGATTAGTATTAACTAATAATTATGCTCAAGCCGCCATTGTTATTACGCCCGGAGACTTGCTTAAAACAGCAAATAATTCTGGCGTATATTATTATGGTATTGACCTGAAGCGTCATTTGTTTTCTAATGAAATTACTTTTTGGAGTTGGCATACTGGCAGTTGGAAAGATCAAAACATTAAAGTCATCTCGCAAGACGAATTCGACTCTTTGGACACTGGTAATAATATAACTATGAGGCCAGGTAATAGTTTTATTAAATTTGATAATAGCGAAATACTTTACGCAGTTGAGCCAGGAGGAATTTTATGTGAAGTTAATCCGACCTTTGCCAACAACCAGAAAATTTGGAAAGTGATCGTTCAGTCTAGTTTTCAAACTGATTACACTAAATCATTCGATTGCTCGTTAAGCGACTACACTTTGCAAGATGATATGCCGGAAGGCTCAATTTTCCGTTATACAGATGGTATTCAAACTTTCTATATGTCGAGTGACGGCTCACGACCAATCGACATGAACAATGGTTTGGCAAGCAATGGCTTTAAATCAAATTCGATTATCATAATTAAAGACCCAGCGCCAGGATCTTCGGCGCGAATGCGTACTGCCATTACGGCCAAAGAAGATACTTTTAGTATTGATAAAGAACTAAATTTAAGGGGTGATTCGGTCGTTAGTAACGTCAGTTCGGGTACCATTAGGGGCTGTAATATTGATAATGGCAAGGGCCAACAAAGCTCTAGTGATGGTGTGAGTTGGAGCAATTGTCGAGCGACAGTATGTGATACTAATTATCAAGTTACCGCCGGTGCTTGCGCACTTAAACCTGGACTTCAGCCGGCGCTAGTTCCGACTAAAAACGGTTCAATCAGTAAAATTTCTACCGATGCGCAATGGCTCAGTGATGGTGGTTTTTATATTGATATCTATTGGTTAAGTGATGTATCTGGTATTGGTTATTATCGCTACCTGTATGGTGATAATCAACCTTATGGTGATTGGATCGCGGCTAATGAAACCAAAAAAATTACTGAGGGTTATTTGTCAAAAACAACCTTGAATTATTTGCCTTATGATACGGTCCAGAACCTGCAGTTCAAGGTGGCTAATAGTTCCAATAATACTGAAACCACATATTCCACTTATCGTTTCTTTACACCAAGTAAACAAACGAGGACGACCTCAGGAACCGTTAATTTTAGTTATTCTTATGCTCCGGGCGGAACGACTGGTACTTTGACTGATGTTGCGATAACTGTTTCTGCTACTTACAATGGCATGCTAGAGTATCGAGAGCTCTATTCTGACGGTAGTCCCATGCAAGAGTGGATTGGCCTAGATGTAATGGCTGGAACGGGTGATAGTTATCAAGGAACTTTTCATAAAGATTGGGCGTATGGGAGTAGTCGCACTTTTGAATTTAGGATTTCTGCCGCTAACAAGGAAACCTATGCGTCTAGGGATACTTTCACACTAAAATAAGATGTTGAATTGAAAAAATATTTGTGTTAAAATAGAGGCGGTGTTAAGCCGCCTCTTTGCATTAAAACTATGAATAATTTAGTCGAAAAAGTGCGCGAGATAATGATTGATCGATTAGCCGCCAATAAAGGCAGTCATGATTTTGATCATACGGAACGTGTTTATAATATGGCCGTGCATCTCGCTGAGTCTGAGGGTGCTGATCTAGAAGTTATCCAATTAGCAGCCTTATTGCATGACATTGCTCGCAAAGAAGAAGATGATAGTAACGGGGCCATTAACCATGCTTTAAGAGGCGCCGAAGTTGCGCGAGAAGTTTTGTTAAATTTAGAAGTTATTGAGGATAGGATTGATATAATTTGTGAATGTATCGCCCGCCATCGTTTTCGCGATACCTATTTGCCGGAAACGTTAGAGGAAAAGATTATTTTTGATGCCGATAAATTGGACTCGATTGGGGCAGTTGGTTTGGGACGGGCTTTCTTGTTTGCCGGTGAGGTCGGTGCTCGAATGCACAATAAGGATGTGGATATTCATAATACTGTTGAGTATTCTTCGGAGGATACAGCTTATCGTGAGTTCTTAGTAAAACTTTCTAAAATTAAAGACAAAATGCAGACCGAGGAAGGCCGCCGTATCGCCGAAACTCGTCATCAATTTATGACTGATTTTTTTGACGCGATGAATGCCGAAGTTGATGGAGAAAAATAACAATAAATAAATTAAAAATATTATGGCAAAGATCAAATCGATCAAAGCGCGAGAAATTCTCGATTCGCGCGGTAATCCGACTGTAGAAGTTGAAGTAATTTTGGATAACGGTAAAAAAGCTTGGGCTGGCGTGCCGTCAGGCGCTTCAACTGGGTCACGAGAGGCCTTAGAACTCCGTGATGGCGATAAGAAGCGGTACAACGGTAAAGGTGTACTCAAAGCCGTTAAAAACGTCAATACTATTATTGCCCCAAAATTAAAGGGCATGGATCCATCAAAGCAAAAAGAAATTGATGCTGTCATGATTAAGTTAGATGGTACCGACAATAAATCAAAGTTGGGCGCTAATGCCATGTTGGGCGTTTCGATGGCCGTTGCTAGAACCGCTGCCTTTTCTGCCAAAAAACCGCTTTACGTTTATTTACATAAGAAGTATTGGAGTAAAGGTAAGTTATCTTTCCCAGTGCCAATGATGAATATTATGAATGGTGGCGCTCATGCTGGTTGGTCCATCGATATTCAGGAGTTTATGGTTACGCCACAACAAAAAAACATTAAAGAAGCTGTCAGATGCGGTGCGGAAATTTTCCATGCACTCAAAAAATTATTAGCAAAGGCTGGTTATCCGGTTACTGTTGGTGATGAAGGTGGTTATGCGCCGAAATTGGCTGGTAATGAGCAAGCGATGGGCTTAATTATTCAAGCCATCACTGAAGCGGGTTACAAAATGGGCAAAGACGTGAAGATTGCTATTGATGCCGCCTCTTCAGAGTTTTTTGATGATGCTAAAAAAGTTTATGATATGAAAGCCGATAAGAAAATCAGAACCTCGGCCGAAATGATTTCTATGTATGCCGATTGGGCCAAGAAATATCCGATTGAATCTCTAGAAGATGGTCTAGCTGAAGGGGATTGGTCTGGTTGGGCTGATTTGACTAAAGCCTTAGGCAAAAAACTTTCACTCGTCGGGGATGATTTGTTTGTTACTAATCCAGTAATTTTAAAAGAAGGAATAGAAAAGAAAGTTGGTAATGCGATTTTGATCAAATTAAATCAAATTGGTACGGTTTCGGAAACTGTTGAAGCGATGAAACTAGCTCAAGCAAATAAATATAAATTGGCTGTTAGCCATCGTAGCGGTGAAACTTGCGACGATTTTATTGCTGACTTAGCTGTTGCTTCTGGAGCTGAGTATATTAAGACTGGCTCGCTATCAAGAATGGATCGTGTTGCTAAATATAATCGTTTGATGGAGATTTGGGACGAACTCGGGAAGAAATAAACGACTAAAATATTTTAAAAGACCAAACACCTGAGGAATTTAGGTGTTTTGTCTTTTAAAAGAAAATGTGGTATAATATTCCTATCAATTTCCGATTAAAAATTACCAATTACGAATTAAATCAGTCGCAATTATGATCGATAAATCATCAAGTAATAAGACCAAAAAAACGAATAAAATAAAAACAGCCAAAAAAGTAGTCTTACTGATTCTTGATGGTTGGGGAATTGGAGCTGAGGATAAATCCAATCCAATTTGGTTAGTGCAGCCGAAATTCATCAACTCCCTGTATGAAAAGTATCCCTGGACGAAGTTATGTGCTTCTGGCGGTTGTGTTGGTGTTCCGGCTGATCAAGTGGGAAACTCCGAAGCTGGTCATATTAATTTAGGTGCGGGTCGAATTGTTGATCAAGACTCTGTAAAAATTTCCAAAAGTATTAATACTGGGCAATTCTTTAAGAATGCTGCCTTTTCAGCGGCAATTAATCATGCTATTAAAAATAAGTCGGCTTTACATTTAATGGGGATGTTAAGCAATGGGCAAAGTCCGCATAGCGATCCAGACCAATTGCTGGCTTTATTAACCATGATTCGCCGACATCCAATAAAAAAAGTATATTTGCATTTATTTACTGATGGCCGCGACAGTCCGCCAATGTCATCACTTAATGCCGTCGTAACTTTAGAAAAATTATTGAAGCCAAATGAAACGATCGCTACAATCATTGGTCGTTTTTATGCGATGGATCGCAAGAAGGTTTGGAGTAGAACTATTGGTGCTTATAACGCCATGATTGACGGTCAAGAGGCTGGTTTTGCACCTAGTGCCCGAGCCGGAATTACGCGTTCTTATAATGCTGGAATTACTGATGAATTTATTAAACCAATTGTTATCAAACAAAAAAACAAAATGGTTCCGCGCATCTCGGATAACGACTCTATTATCTTCTTAAATTTACGTAGTGATCGTGCGCGACAATTAGCAAAGCCATTCGTGCAAGATAAATTTGAAAACAAAAATCCGGGGTTTGCCAAAAGAAAGAAAGTGCTCCAAAATATCGTTTTTGTCGCCATGACCGATTTTGGTCCCGATTTGGATAATATTTTAACAGCCTTTCCTTCGGAGGATGTCAAAAAAACATTACCGTTAATGTTAAAGGGGAAGCGGCAGACTTATATTGCAGAAACTGAGAAGTATGCCCATGTAACTTTCTTTTTTAATGGCGGCTATGATCATTCATTGGCAGGCGAGCAATGGGTAAATATTCCATCACCTCACATTGACCGTTACGATAAAGTGCCTGCTATGTCGACTGCCGCGATCACTAGTAAAGTCATCGCCTCGCTTAAGTCTTCTGATTTTATTTGTGTTAATTTCGCCTGTCCGGATATGATTGGTCACACCGGTAGCATGGAGGCGGCAGTAGAGGCAGTCAAGGCGGTTGATGGCTATGTCAAAAAAGTTCATGACGCTGTTTTAAAACATGACGGCGTACTACTGATCACTGCTGATCATGGAAATATCGAGTATATGCTTAATTTAGAAACTGGTGAAAAAATAACCGAGCATACTGCTAATCCGGTACCGTTTATTGTTATCGGCAAAGATTATAAGCCGGCGACAAGATTGAAGAAAAATTGCGTCTTAGGCAATGTCGCGCCAACAATTTTGAAATTATTTGGTCAAGAAAAGCCGCATGCGATGTCTAAAACAAGTATCATATAATTATGCCAACTTCTCATTTAAAACCGGTTGTATTAATCATTTTAGACGGTTGGGGGGCAGCACCGCCTTCTCGTTCTAATGCGATTACGATGGCCAAAACTCCGACCATGACTGGATTGATCAAAACCTATCCTGCCATGACTCTACAAGCTTCCGGCGAGGCAGTTGGTTTGTCTTGGGGCGAAATTGGTAATTCGGAAGTTGGTCATTTGAATATCGGCTCGGGTAAGCTGTTATATCAGAATCTGCCGCGTATTAATAAATGCATTTATGATGGTTCATTTTTTGATAATGAAAAATTTTTGGGTGCGATTGAGCACTGTCGTAAAAACAAATCTAAGTTACATTTATTGGGATTGATCTCTTCTGGTGGGGTTCATAGCCACATCGATCATTTGTTCGCCTTATTAGAATTATGTCAACGTGAAAAATTTAAGGATGTATATATTCATGGCTTTCTCGATGGTCGCGATATGCCCTATAATTCGGGAATCGATTTTGTTGAAAAGATAAAAGCTAAAATCACTGAGTTCAAGCTAGGCCAAATCGCGACGTTAGCCGGTCGTTTCTATGCGATGGATCGAGATAATCATTGGGAGCGCATTGTTTTGGCTTATGATGCCATGGTCAAAGGTGTATCAAAGGAAATCTTTAATAATCCAGTGGAAGCAGTCCGCGCCTCCTATGACCGAAAAATTTATGATGAAGAATTCGTGCCGGTGGTTATCGGTGATAAAAATTCTCGCCCTATTGCCTTAATTGAAGATGGTGACGCTGTGATATTTTTTAATTTTCGCTCTGATCGCGCTCGCGAAATCACTAAAGCGTTAATTTTGCCGGGTTTTGATAAATTTGATCGACCTTACTTTAAAAATTTGTATTTTGTTGGGATGACTGAATATGAAAAGGATCTGCCAATGGAGATAGCATTACCAGCTGATACCATTAAAGAGCCCTTGGCTAAGGTTATTGCTGATGCTGGCCTGAAACAATTACATCTTGCGGAAACCGAAAAATACGCTCATGTGACCTTCTTTTTTAACGGCGGTATTGAGCAAGAATTCCCCGGTGAAGAAAGAATCTTAGTGCCATCGCCTCGTGTTGCGTCATATGTTGAAAAGCCGGAAATGTCAGCCAAGGAAGTCACCAAAAAGGTGGCCGAAGCAGTCATGTCTGATAAATTTGACTTCATCGTTGTTAATTTTGCTAATGCTGATATTGTTGGGCATACGGGAGATTTAAAGGCGACAATTAAAGCAGTGGAAACGGTTGATAGTTGCGTCAAAAAAATCACCGAAGTTGTCTTAGCCAAAAGCGGCGCCGTTTTAATTACGGCCGATCATGGAAACGCTGAAGAATTAGTAAATTTACAATCTGGTGAAATTGATAAGGAGCATAGCACTTATCCGGTGCCGTTCCTACTTATTAGTAAAGAATGGGAAGGCAAAAATGCTGGCTTGCAGGAAGTTCCGGACGGCGATTTGAGCCTGGCACAGCCGTCAGGGCTATTATCAGATATTGCGCCGACTATTATCAAGATATTGGGTTTAACACAACCAAAAGACATGACCGGAAAGCCATTAATTTAATAATCAATAATCTATATATGCTAAAAATTTTTACTAAGAAGCGATTTTGGATAATTTTAGTCGTTGTTCTAGCAATCGCTGGTTTCGCGGCTTATGGCTTGCTGAATAAAAAACCAGCAGTTGTTTATACGACTGAACCTGTCAAAAATGGCAAATTGACACAAACTGTCTCCGCGACTGGTATGGTGGAATCGGCGCATGAGATTTCTTTAAATTTCCGGACGCCGGCGCGAATTGTTTCACAACCATTTAAAGAAGGGGCCGATGTCAAAGCGGGGCAAGTCTTAGCTGCGGCTGACGCTGGTTCTGTTAATGCTTTAGTCAAACAATACGAAGCAAATTTAGCTTCGGCTAAAGCTAATCTTGAGAAAGTTCGGGCGGGAGCTTCTAACGAAGATATCACTTTAACCCAGGAGCAGTTAATTAAATCAACCAATGATTATTCGAATCTCTTGAGAGAGTCTGATAGTCAAATCAAGATTCTAAAGGAAAAGAATATTGACGCCTTAAATAATTCTGTTTTTACCGCCCAAGCCTGTTTAAATACGATTTATAATGATTTAGTAAATACAGAAACCACTTATTCTTTACTGACT
The DNA here is from genome assembly GCA_903888345.1 of Candidatus Buchananbacteria bacterium. GTDB lineage: Bacteria > Patescibacteriota > Patescibacteriia > 2-01-FULL-39-33 > 2-01-FULL-39-33 > CAISTG01. The sequence goes on from CAISTG010000059.1 coordinate 10,939, forward strand.
TCCGATAGTAATATGCAGAATAAAGTTAAGAATGATTATGAGTTGTTGCGAGATAAATTTCTGACTGTACGCGCCAGCATTGAAGCGGCTAAAATCGCTAATAGTGATCAAGTTAAAATTGTAGCTGCCGCTGATAGTGCCAGGTCATTCTTAGGTGAATTAAATACTCTCTTAAGTAATAGTTACACGATGGCGGATAAGATAATTTTGAATAATGTTTATACTCAAGTTAAAAAGGATACGATTAAAGCAGATATTAGCGGACAACAATCAGCTAATAACGCCTCACTAACCGCCGTTTCTACTGCCAGAGCCAATTTAGTTAATAGTGCTAGCAGTTATGAAACTCAGATCCAATCAGCTAGCAATAGTGTGGCGATTGCCTCAGCGCAATTAAACCTGAAGAAAGCTGGCCCACGTGATTTCGATATTTCTGCGGCCTTAGCCCAGGTGGCTCAAGCTCAAGCATCGCTGGAAAAGGCACGTTCCGATGCCGAAGATTATTATTTAAGAGCCCCAATTGATGGCAAGGTAACTAAATTAAATTATTCGCTAGGTGAAACGCCATCGGCCGCTAATCCAGTTGTGCAAATGCTGGGTAATGAACGTTATGAGATTAAAGTTGATATTCCAGAGTCAGATATCACAAAAGTTCGCGTTGGCGAAAAGGTGACTATTGAGCTCGATGCATTTGGTTCGGATCACCCCTTTAGTGGTGCGGTAACCTTTATAGATCCAGCGCAAACCATTATTAAAGATGTTACGTACTACAAAGCGACCATTAGTTTCAATGATGACTCTTGGAATGATCAAATCAAGCCCGGTATGACCGCCAACATTACAATCGTGGCCCAAGAAAAATCTGATGTTCTCTTCATTCCGCAACGCGCCGTTAAAATAAAAGAAGCAACTTTAGGCGAAGTGCCGGTGAAATACGTCCAAATTTTAGTTAATGGCCAACCACAAGAAAAGATTGTGGAAATCGGTCTTCGTGGTGATAATGGTTTGGCCGAAGTACTCTCTGGGCTTAGTGTTAATGATCTAGTAATTACTTTTATCAAATAATAATTTATGGCACCGCTAATTGAAGTCAAGGATCTAAAGAAGGACTATATTAATGATGAACTTGTCACTCCTGTTTTGCATGGAGTTAGTTTTGAAATTCAACCAGGAGAATTTGTCGCGATCATGGGCCCCTCGGGATCGGGAAAATCAACCTTGATGCATATCTTGGGATTTTTAGATGGTATAACTAGTGGCACCTTTTTGTTTAAAGGACGTGATGTCAGTAATCTTGATGATGATGAATTAGCGCGTATTAGAAACGAAGAAGTGGGCTTTGTGTTTCAAGCTTTTTATTTGTTGCCGAAGACTTCGGTTTATAACAATGTAAAATTACCACTCCTATATAGTGATGCCAAGGATATTGATACCCGCGTTAAGGCGGCAGTTAGTGCGGTGGGCTTGGATCATCGTATCAATAATTTTTCTAATCAATTGTCTGGAGGTGAAAAACAACGGGTGGCGATTGCTCGCGCCTTGGTCAATAATCCGTCAATTATTTTTGCTGATGAACCGACTGGTAACTTGGATTCTAAGTCTGGCAATGCGATTATGGAGATTTTAGAAAAGCTAAACGACGCCGGACACACTATTATTTTAGTAACTCACGAAACCGATACCGCTAAACACGCCAAGCGCATTATCAAAATCGTTGATGGTGAAATTGCCGAAGATTATAATGTTAAAGATCGTCGACGCGCCATTGATGGCGGAGAGTTGATGAAATAAAAAAGTTGATGAAATTTACTGAAACCGTAAAATTATCTTTGTCGGTATTGCGAACAAATAAAGTTCGTAGTTTTTTGACTGGCCTCGGCATTATTATTGGTATTGCAGCCGTCATCGTTATTATGTCAGCTGGAGCGGGAGCACAAAGTTTGATTGTTAATCAGTTGAATTCCGTGGGTACCAATTTAATCGGAATTTTGCCGGGTGCCTCTGACGAGAATGGACCGCCAGCCTCAGTGTTTGGTGTGGTGGTGACAACTCTTAAATCTGAGGATGCTGTCGCGATTCAAAAAGAGATTTCAAATGTTACGGCGATTTCGTCATATAATACCGGCATTGGAACTTTTTCTTGGCAAAGTACTAAAGTTGATTCTACATATTATGGAGTCATGGCTTCATACCCAATGGTTGAAGACTCAGAGCTTGCTAGCGGTAGATTTTTTTCTGATGATGAAGATAGTTCAGCCGCTAAAGTGGTTGTTCTGGGGTCTCAATTAGCCAAAGACATTTTTGCTGAACAAGATGCGGTCGGCCAACGAATTAAAATCAATAAAGATGTTTTTGAGGTTATTGGCGTCATGAAGGAACGGGGAGTCTCGGGTTTTCAAAATAAAGATACGATGGCGTTTATACCATCACAAACCGCTCAGAAAGTAATGTTAGGAATTCGTTATGTTAGTTCGATGAGGGTTAAGGTTGATAATAGTGCAAATCTCGATCGCGTTGTTAACGATATTAGACTGTTACTGCGAGATCGTCATGGGCTGACTGAGTCTAAGGTTGATGATTTCTCCGTTCGTAACACTAAAGACGCCATTGCGACCTTAACGACTATCACTGATTCATTGAAATTTTTCTTAGCTGCCATCGCTGGCATTTCTTTACTGGTGGGCGGCATTGGCGTGATGAATATTATGTTGGCGGCAGTTAATGAGCGTGTTCGTGAAATTGGCCTGAGAAAGGCGGTGGGGGCAAAACGAAATGATATTATGATTCAATTCCTGGCCGAATCAGTTACTGTCACTTTATTCGGCGGGGTGATTGGTATTATCATCGGGTCACTCATATCCGCACTGGTGGCAGTTATTGCGCGCTATCTCGGCTATAATTGGGATTTAGTAGTTTCACCCTCATCAATAATGATGGGTTTTGGCGTGGCTTTCCTAGTAGGACTAGTATTTGGTAGTTATCCAGCCAGTCGGGCGGCTAAATTGAATTCCATTGAGGCTTTGCGATATGAATAATTGATTACGAGTTGGGGCGAGTGATCTATTTTGATACAATTTAAATAAACCGAAAATCACCTGAAAATGGTGATTTTATTTTGTCTAAATTTGGATAAATTTTAGCTAAAGAAATAAATAAAGGGGATATCCCTCTTGACAAAATATTATCCCTATGCTATAATAATCTATTCAAGATAGGGTTGTGGATAAGTGAACGAAATTCAACTATCGACTCCGCTACCTTGGTCGCAGTTTCAAACTGTATTAAAAGATGCCTTTCGGGGCTCTTTGTTAGGGCGGCAGCAAACGTATGTCTGTTGTTGCCCTATATCAAAGGTCCCTGAAGTGCTGGAGTCATAATTCCGGAGGCCACATGAGGTCTAACGGTCGAGGTTACTCGGACTTTTGCACTGAGGCGGATCTAGGGTTTCTGGCGAAAATGAGTGATCGTAATGCCACCTAATTAATTTATAGGAGATCGGTGGTAGTCTCCAACTCTCATCATACCCAGAACCCGATTTTTTCAAACCATTAGCGGACTTAACTTAGCAGGCAAGTCCGCACCCGCTCTTTTGCTATGATGGCGCCAGGCTTAATGCCCGCGCCCTGCCGAGCTCTTCTAACAGAGAGCTCGGCACCCAACTTTAGATGATAACTTATGGTTGTCAGTTGAAGTTAGTAACGGTACCTAAAATTTGTTATCACTTTGATGCGATCAATGGCGTATGCTTGTCGCCTTGATCAAATGCTTAGAGATCAAAGAGGAGGAGGGTTTAAAGCTAAGAAACGGGCACGGCCATAATTAATTATCGCGCCGGTTCGCTTGACTAGTTTCTTCAGTCTTGATTGTATCAAAGTGATAACAACTTGGAGGATTTCAGAATGAAAGAGTTCTTCGACTATTTGATCGCTTTGGCAATCGGAAGCTTCGGCGACGTTCGCGATGATTTCGAGACGGTGAACCTGAAAACGGTTACTCCGAAACTGGAACTCACCAGCGAAGGCTTCGAAATGACCTTTGAGGCCAATGGCGGAGAGTGGAAAATCTGCCTATCAAAAGAACACGGGCTCCTGTTCATCGAAGTCTACGTGCCGTACACGTCAAGGACGATACCTTGTAGGTACAGCAAGCAAGTCCACTTCTTTCATGAGGCCGAAGCGAAGGTCATGTACGACAAGATCGTAAATGAACTTCTCGCTGCCTAGACTACCCGCACTTTACCGGGTGAGACAATTACGTCTCGCCCGCACCCTGAAGTAGGTTAACTTACTAGTCTACTCCTGAGTGCGACAAAGAGTTTGCCGCCAAATTAGAAAAATACTACAAGAGGCGAGAGGATAGAGCCATGCCTGAGCCCAAAGACCTTTACGAAAAGGTCGCGGATGTCTTGTTGCGCCAGTCTGGTAGCGACGAGAACGGACGCCCGTTCGTCGAAGTCGATCCCAACCAGGACTTCTTTGAAGCGACGCGGGTTAAGTTTCGAGACATGACGCCCGGATCAACGGAGTTCGCTGACGACAGCGAGTAACACTGCTTTTTCACCTGACTGTATTGCGCATTGCGTGAAACAGTCGGGCCAAACCTCAACAAGGAGAAACTCATGGAAGCATTCGCGAAAATTGGGACTGCTGTAGCAATTGCCGCGGCTTGTGTTGTTGGTACCATCTACACCAATGACTCCAATTGCTTATGGGGGATGTTGATTATCCCTATCACCTTCAACTATTGGCCGAAGTAAAAATCGGCTACCGTACAATCGCTCGACTGCTCTGCAATAAAATGCGGAGCAGTCGAGACCAAACCTCAGACAGTTAGGTTCGCAAGAACATGATTTGACTGCCCTATGGCAAATTCGAGTCATGTTCGACCGGCCATAATTGTTTGAGGTTTGTTTGTTAAGAGAGGCTTCGCGCCTCTCTTATTTGTTTAAATATATATTTATCCACAGCGACATATTGACAAGATATTTATTTTTTAAAAAAAATTATTTATAATATCGTATAAGGGAGGGGAAAAGCGTCAGCCATTTTCCATTGCACTTGCCTAAAAATAATTTTAGGTCGCTTATGCTTAAGTGCGACTGGAGAATATCTGATTTGTCCCTCTCTCAATCCCGCTTGATTGCGGGATTTTTAATTGTCAAAATTAATGCTATAATATCGATAAGTAGATCGTCATCCTGAGCTTAAGCGAAGGATCTCGTGGCATTCAGTTGGGATCCTTCGTGTTACTCAGGTTGGCGTCTTAATGTATAAGTCTATGTCACTAAAACAACTCCTAATTATTGTTATTGCTGCCACCATGATATTTTTGGTATCTTGGTTATTTATAATTTTTGAGGTTGATCCGACTACCAGTGGCTGGATCGGTTTGTTAGTTTTTTATGCCAGTTTATTCTTTACTTTGTTGGGCGGCTTATTCGCTTTAGTAGTTATTATCCGCAAGTGGCGCAATAAGGACGAGCTAGAATATGAAATTGTTTCGCTTTCGGTACGACAGGCAATTTTCTTTTCTTTAACTATTGTTGGCGTTTTATTTTTGCAAAGCAAGAGATTTTTGACTTGGTGGAATTTGATCATCTTAATTTTAGCAGTTACTTTACTGGAGTATTTGTTTTTAAGTTTAAAACGCAAACCTATTACTCAAACTGAAACTCCCGCTCCGCCACCGTATATTCCACCTGATTTTTAATTTTATCTTTTTATTTTAAGTGAATTTATTAACTCGTCATTCCCGCGAAGGCGGGAATCTATTTTTAATTGAATTAACTCTTGTCACTTCTTTAGAAGAAGTAACCAAGAATCGCGACCGGTTAAAAATCATGGCTGAATTTTAGACTTCGTTCACTAAACCAAAAACGCTAGCGCTGTTTTAGTTTGCCTATCGGCCGTTCACTATCGTCTAAAATCAGCACAATATTTTTAAATGGTCGCACTAGGGAACGAAAAAAATATATACATATGCTTAAATCAATTGATACGCAATGGGAAAAAATATATAAGAACGAAGGAAAGTCTTATAAGTATTATGATATTTTAGAACATCCTCATCCTGATATGGGAAAGATTGTTAAGATATTTAAAAAAAATAGAGTCAAAACTGTTTTAGATCTTGGTTGTGGTGCTGGCCGTAACGCTTATTTTCTAGCCAAAAATGATTTCGACGTTTATGGATTAGACAATGCTCCAGCTGGATTAAAAATACTTAAAAAAGCTCTTAAGAATCAAGACTTAAAAGCTGATCTTAAGGTGGGAGATGTATATAAAGTCTTGCCGTATAAGGACAACACATTTGATGCGTTAATTAGTATTCAAGTAATACAGCACGCAAAAGAGACAACAATTATTAAGGCAATCAAGGAAATCGTGCGAGTCGTTAAACCGGGGGGATTAATATTTATTACTCTGTGTGGTCGTTATTCAAACAGCAAGATAAGATTATTTTTGGTTAAAACCGCGAAGAAGATCGCTCCCAATACATATTTGCCAACTCAGGGAAATGAAGCTGGTTTGGTTCATTTTATCTATAATAAGGATTTAATCAAAAAACACTTTAGTAATTTTGAAATTTTAGAGTTTTGGCGAGACGACAAAGACTATTTCGCCTTTGTTGGTCGTAATAAAAAGTCAATATAATGAAAAAATACAAATTTGACTAAATCTAGGTAAAAGTATTATGATATATACATTATGAAACAAAAACTTCAAGATCTAAAACAGCAATTTGCTGCTGAAAAAGCGTCGATCAAAACTCCTGCCGACTTAGAAGTCGTGGAAAACAAATACCTGGGCCGTAAAGCTGGGTTACTGACTAATATCATGAAAGGCATTAAGGATGTGGCCAAAGAAGAAGTCGCCGAAGTCGGTACACTGGCCAATGAAACCAAGAATTACATCATGTCAGGATTAGAAGAAATTAAGAATAGTCTTGGTGGTGGATCAGTTCATTTTGATTTTACTGTGCCGGGTAACAAGCCGCCAATTGGTCACTTGCACTTGGCAACTATTGCGATGCGCGAAATTGAAGGTATCTTAGAGCCGCTAGGATTTACTAGAACGCGCCATCACGATGTGGAATGGGATTATTACGCTTTTGAAACTTTAAATATGCCTGGAGATCATCCCGCTAGAGATGACTGGGAAACTTTTTTTATTGACGAGGCACCGATTAAGATGAACTTGCCGGAGAAGTCACTGAAATTAGTTAAAGAGGGGAGACGAGTGCTGACTCCGCATACTTCTAGTATTCAAGTTCGTGAAATGGAAAAAGGCGTCTTACCGATTCGCATGATGAATATTTCCAAATGCTATCGCCGACAGATTGATGTCTCACACGTGCCGATGTTTCATCAATTTGAAGGTTTAGTAATTGATAAAGGAATTAATATCACTCACTTGAAGGGGACAGTAGAATATTTCGTCAAGAAATTCTTCGGCGAAGATCGCACTATCCGTCTGCGTCCGCATCACTTCCAGTTTACCGAACCAAGTTTTGAAATCGATATCTCTTGTGGCTTGTGTCATGGCACAGGAAAGTTAGAAGACGGAACTTCTTGCCGTATGTGCAAAGAGGGTTGGTTGGAATTAGCCGGTGCCGGTATGGTGCATCCTAATGTACTAAAGGCTGGTGGCATTGATCCAGAAAAATATTCCGGCTTCGCTTTCGGTTGGGGAGTAGAGAGATGTTATTCTATGAAGTCCGGACTTAATATTGATGACTTGCGATTGTTGTATAAAAACGATTTGAGATTTAATGAGCAGTTTTAGTCCGCCGTCATTCCGGCCTTGAGCCGGAATCTGAGCCCTGCGTCATTCCCGCGCAGGCGGGAATCTAGTTCATATAAAAATAATAATAATATGAATAACAATCTCGTAATTTTCTCGCTTGAATTATTATTAGCAATAATCTACTTAGTTTTTGGAATTGTTAGGATTGTTAATGGATTTAAAACTAAAAATATGAAGTTAATGATTTTTGATTTTAGCAAGAAAAAGGGTACCTTATTGGGTACTTCAAAAGAAAAAGTAAAGTTTTATTTGAATTTGGTCGCGAATTTGTTAATTGTATTTGCTTTAATGAATTTTTGTTATTTGCTCTTACAAATAATGTTCGCATAAAAAATATATTTATTACCAAATTTTATGAACGTAAGACAAAAAGAGATTATTCAATTAGCTCAGGACCTGGGCCTTAAATATAAAGGAACTCTGTCTGTTGGGTTTCCGCTACTGGATTTTTACGTTGGTAGACGACCAATGCGGATGTTCGGAAATTATACGGATTCAAATTTGATTGGTACATACAACAATAAAGAAATTAGAATTTACGATAATTCAAGTTATCTGATTACTCCGTCGTCTACCTATATAATTATTAACGGAAAGCAGATATTCCCTAAAGATAAATTAGATAGAAAAATTTTAGATATAAAGGAAATTAATGCGATTCTCGCGCAAAATACTTAACTATGAACTTAAATATTTCTTACAACTGGCTAAAGTCGTATGTCAAAACCAGTTTGACACCGCAAGAATTTTCCAAACGAATTTCACTCTCAGGTCCTTCGGTTGATCGTATTAATGAGGTCAAACCTAATTTCAGCAAGGTAGTCGTGGGACAAATCAATAAGATCGACAATCATCCTGATGCCGATAAGCTTCATGTCTGCCAAGTTAATGTCGGCGAAAAAGAACCGTTGCAAATCGTTTGTGGCGCTCCCAATATTAAAGAAGGCCAAAAGGTGCCAGTTGTTTTGGTTGGCGGTAAAGTTGGTGACTTTGATATTAAACCAGCTAAACTTCGCGGAGTCGAAAGCTTTGGCATGATGTGCAGTCAAAAAGAACTCGGACTCGGTGAAGACCACACCGGAATTTTTATCTTACCGGATTACGTCAAAGTCGGTGCCGCCTTAGAATCAGTAATGCCAATTGAAGATACGATTCTTGATATTGAGATCACCTCTAATCGTCCTGATGCGATGAGCGTTATTGGAATTGCCCGTGAAGCGGCAGCGATTATGGATGAAAAATTCCTTTATGTAACGCCAAAACCCAATATGAATATCAAAACCTCGGGCGTCATTCCTGCGAAGGCAGAAATCCAGGGGGATGGATTCCGGGTCAAGCCCGGAATGACAAAAAGGGGAGATGGTGCAACATTACACGTTAAAGTAGCTGAAGATAAGCTCTGTCCGCGCTACTCAGCGATTGTCATGGGTGAAGTAAAAGTTGAGGCCTCACCATTATGGATGCAACAAAGATTATTAGCTTCTGGTTTGCGTCCAATTAACAATTTAGTCGATATCACAAATTATATCTTATTAGAATTCGGTCAACCGATGCACGTTTTTGATTATGATAAACTACTTGGCGCGGAAATCAATGTCCGCTTGGCCAAGGCAGGTGAAAAAATCTTGGCATTAGATGCCAAAGAATATGAATTGGCAATAGATCAATTAGTGATTGCTGATAAAGAAAATCCAGTGGCTGTTGCTGGCGTGATGGGTGGAGAATTATCTGCTGCTACCACGACTACTAAGACAATTGTTTTTGAGTGCGCTAATTTTAATCCAGTCTCAGTTAGAAAGACCTCGAGAGCCCTTAATTTGCGTTCTGAGAGCTCTTCACTCTATGAGAAGGGAATTAGTCCAGAAAATTGTACCGCCGCGATGATGCGCGCGATTGAGCTGGCGCAAGAATTATGTGGTGCTAAGATTTCTAGCAAATTGGTTGATGTAAAATCATACAAATATAAAGATCAAACAATCACCTTAGATTTAGACAAAGTTAACTTTGCGCTGGGAGTAAAAATCAAACCAGGCGAAATTAAAAAGAATTTAGAGGCTTTAGGATTTGAAATTTCATCTACCAAAACTAAGAAGGACGAATTCAAAGTGACGATTCCTTGGTGGCGTGATGGTGACATCGAAGGGCAACATGATTTGATTGAAGAAATTGCTCGCATGCATGGCTATCATAACTTACCGACAGAAATTATGTCTGGCGCCCTACCAAAGGCGACTGCCAGCGTTAATTTTGCACTAGAAGACAAAATTAAGGATATTTTAGTGGGCTTTGGCTTGACTGAGCTCTATACTTATTCCTTTATTTCCGAAAAACTCGTCACCAACGTCGGCTTAAAATTGGAAGATCATATTAAAATTAATAACCCATTAAGCTCTGATTTTGAATACATGAGGATTTCATTGCTGCCAGGAGTTTTGCAGGTTATTGCCGAAAACCAAGGCTTTTATCCGTCAGGAAAGTTGTTTGATTTAAGCCAGGTGTATTTGCCGCTTGGCGCTAATGATTTGGCTGATGAAAAGTTTAAATTGCTAGTTGCTTGCTTTGGTTCTGAAGTAGAAACAGTCGCTAGTGATGCCAGGGGATTGTTAGACGGTTTAATGCAGAGATTAAATATTGCTGATACGACTTTGAAGAGTATTGATGGCGGATCAGGAATTTATGTTGGTGAAAATAAATTAGGCGAGATTAAAATTATCGAAACTAAAATTCTATCAGCTTTTGGCATCAAGAAAGCTGTTGCCGTTATTGAATTAGATTTTAGTGAAGTTGAAAAACATGCTAAATCTGCACCAACCTATAAACCAATTGCTAAATTTCCGGCGATTGAACTAGATTTGTCGATGGAAATTGATAATGTGGTTACTTTTGCGGAAGTAGCCAATATTGCTAGTGATGCTGGTGCGCCACTGATAGAAAAAGTTGATTTCTTATCGGTCTATGCGGGCGATAAAATTCCTGAGGGTAAGAAAGCGTTAGCCATTAGAATTGTTTATCGTGATCTAAATAAAACTTTAGAACTTGCCGAAGCACAAAAGGCACATGATAAAGTTGTTGTAGAATTAAAAAAGAGTTATAATATAGTTGTAAGGTAATTACGAATTATGAATTTCAAATTACGAATTAAATTTATTTGTGGTTAAGTGAAATTCAGGTATTCGTAATTCGTAATTTTTAATTCGTAATTATTAATACCATGCTTAGTACATCTTTAGACCTGTTTTGGGTCGCGTTAGCGTTCGCCGTTCTTTGGATTGGCATCGCCACCGGTTTTGCTATTTTCTATTTTGCTTTGTTGGTGCGTAACATTTGGCGCATTAGTGAAAGCATTAAGAAAAAAGTTGAGGCCGTGCAAAAAGTCATGACCGCCTTTAAGGGTAGGGTCGAGAATACTGCTTCTTATGTTCCGCCACTAATTGATGCTGCCACTAAAATTATTGAAGCGATGGTAGAAAAGAAGAAAGCACAGGCAGCTAGTGGTAAAAAATCAAAAAAGAAATAATTAATTGATGACACTAATCATATGCTCGCATCAATCGCGTTAATGCCTGTCCTTGGCTTACCAGCCATTGCTTACGGCGGCTTCGCCACTCTCATCTTATTCGCCTTTGTAGCTGTTATTGGCCATAGGATTTTCAAGGGAACTTGTAAACTTAAAAACCCCATTAAAGTCCACCAAATTGTCGCCATCCTGTCATTTATTTTTGCGGTGATTCATGGCGTGCTGGGATTATCAATTTTATTAGGATTCTAATCTAAATTTAGATAAAAACAACCGGATTAATGTCCGGTTGTTTTATTATTGACAAAATTTCTTAGTGGTGGTATAATAGTTTGAAGTTCATTAAACAATTAACAATCGACTCTAGAGGAGATTAAATCATGAGATTCCATCGTGGAAGCATCAGGTCCGTGTTGATCATTGGCTCTTTGGCCTTTAAGTTCCCCCAAATTAATCCACTGAAGGCTTTGCATAATATTATTATTGCCTTGAGCTGGAAGGGGGAAATGACTCTTAGAGAGAGAATATATCTCACTTTGAGCCTTAATGATGAGGTGCTGAATACCTCCCAGTACTATCTCTTTCGCGGTATTAGAGCAAATCTGCGAGAACGGAGGTTCTACAAGAGTAGTCGTTTATCGATTTTGGTTCCCACATATTTCAGCCTTTTTGGCTTAGTCAATATTCAAAGGGCGGGTGATATTATAGAGATGGGGATAGATGATTTTGTGAGTGAGATCATGAAATTAACCAATAACGACCAGTCAATTCACGATGATACTCACACCCTTACCAATCCCGCAAACTATGTGGAAATGGATGGACATCTGATGATTGTCGACTATGGCAGTAGCGGATGTCGCAATTACCTCATGAAGTGGGGTCAAGAGATTTATGATAATTTCTTGTGGTTCAGGATTTACAGCTAACAACGAAGGAGATTAACCATGGCACTCGCAACAACCCGGGGTAAGGAATTTGCACTGGAAGAGCTCCGGCTGAGACGTGAAAAGAACAAGGGCCAAGAACATATTGATGACTCTAAGCTTTATGCTGGGTCACCAATGCATTACTACTGTATTGCTTGTGATACAGTAATGACCTTGCCGGAGTCGCACATTTGCGCCGCACCCAAGCTATGCGACGAATGTGTAGCCCTCAAGTCACTGGGCTGGCTCGAATAGCATTAACAATTTCCCCAAACGGAACACTTCGTTTGGGGTTTTATATTTGACAAAATTGTAATCACAGCTTAAAATCAGGGGGTAATGTATATTGACAATTTATAAATTATACAACAAAAACAACGGAGAAAACGCGATGAAACACAGTATTCAGACACTACCGAATGGCGTTAAAATTGTAGCTATCCCAGCTGATTCGGCCAAAAGCGTAACTGTCGCTGTGGCCGTTAAAGCGGGGAGTCGGCATGAGGATGACGAGTATTTCGGTGCCGCTCATTTCTTGGAGCATATGTGTTTTCGTGGGACCAAGTTGAGGCCAAATATGCGAGACGTCTATCTAGGGTTAGATTCCTTGGGTGCCGTTTCCAATGCGAATACCGATTTTGATGTAACGTATTATTACATCACGACTCTCCCGGCTTGCTTACGCCCGGCGGCTGAGCTGCTGTTTGATATGACCAGTAACTCATTGCTGACCCAAGCCGACTTGGACATGGAGCGGGGCGTTATTATTGAGGAAATAGGCGGTGCCCTGGATGATCCGGCCAATTTGGTTGATGAAGCCCTCACCAACATGATGTTTGTCGGTAACGGCTTGGGCCATGATATCCTCGGTAGTAAAGAGTCAGTCAATCGTATCAATTCGGCGTACCTGCAAAAATTCCGCGACCGACTATATTGCGGTGCCAACACCTTTGTTTTTGTGGTCGGTGCTTATGATCAAGAAGATATTAGCGGTTTAGCTAATGTCTTTGCGGAAATGCCATCGGGGCAGCCTAGCCGGATCGAGCCGTTTGAGTTTGGTGCTGTCAACAAACCGGTAGTTCTGGCGAAAGAGAGCGATATTAATCAGTTGCAGTTAGCCCTCGCTTATCCCATGACGCATAATCCCCAGAGCGAGGATCTGGTCATTTTGGACCTGGTCTTACTGTTGATGGGCATCAGCTGGAATTCTCTGCTCTTCTGTGCTTTACGAGAAAAATTGGGACTAGCTTATGCCTTGCGTACTGACGTTAGAGCGCACGAAGATTGTGGCTATTTCTATATTTCTACTTCGGTTGATCCGGCCAAAGGTTTACCGGCAATTGAAGTGATTTTGAAGACACTCCATGATTTAGTATTGGATCCAAGTATCGCAGCACTAGATTTCCATAAACAAGTCAATTGCCGGCAATTGGTGTTGACTAACGAGTCGGCACAAAATATCTTAGGCGATTCAATCGACTGCTTATTGCGCGAACGCCAGCTGCTCAGCCTGGAACAAAAGATAGCTTTGGTTCAAAATTTAAGTGAGGCTGATTTTACCTCGTTGATTGGGTCGTTGTTTGACCCAAGTCGTTTGCAAATGGTAATGTTGGGCCCTGGCGCTGATAAGCAAGCTGGCCTAAATCTGATTGAAAAGTTCATTAATTAGTAGCTTCTGCCGAGGATAATATTCCTCGGCTTTTATATTTGCCTTTTTTCTCTATTTTTAGTAAAATATATTCAATATTAGTGTCTAGAATATATGGAAAAACATCTTTTTGGTGCAGAAAACAAAGAACCAATTTCGGTGATAGAAGAACCAGATATCCGAGAAATGCTTGAGCGTCGTCAAATTAAGTCAGAGGATTGGCCCCTGGTTGAAGAGTTGGCAACTATGCCCAAGAACCTACTGATTGATAATTTCCATAACTGGTTTAATGATAGTCGCGAAAAGACAGCCAGAGAAATTGAAATTCAACTTAATAATCCGGAAATTTATAAGATGGATGACGCCAAAAGAAGGTATTGGGAAGTTTGGCTACATTTTGCCAAGAGTTATCATTGGACCGCTTGTTATAATATGGTCCGAGTTTTAGAAAGAAGAAATAGCGAACAATAATAAACATATGACCAATCAGCCAGAAATTAATCCCTTAGATGAAAAAATAATGCGTTTGAAACGTCTTGAGAATATCAAGGACGTTGGTGTTAACCCTTATCCAGAAAAATTTGATAAAACTCATAGTTTAGCTGAGGCCAAAGCCGCTCAAGAGGGGACTAAAGTTAAAACAGCGGGCCGTATTATGACTCGTCGCACCATGGGTAAGATCGCTTTTTGTCATTTACAAGATTGGTCGGGAAAGTGCCAGATTGTTTTTAATATTAATGAAATTGCTGAAGAAAAATTCAAATGGTATGTCGAAAATTTCGACATTGGTGATTTCATTGGAGTTAGTGGTGAGATATTTATCACCAAAGCAGGGGAGACCTCGATCCTAGTTAAAGAATACGAATTCTTGGGTAAAGCGTTATTGCCATTACCAGATAAGTTTCATGGGTTAAAAGATACTGATACTATTTATCGCCAGAGATACTTAGATTTATTAATGAATGAAGAATCCAAAAAAACTTTTCAATTTCGCTCTGATTTCATTCGTGCGATTCGTGAATTCTATTGGCAAGAAAATTTTAATGAAGTAGAAACACCATCATTCTTACACCAAGCAACTGGTGCTACTGCTACTCCTTACAAAACACACAATAACGCCTTAGACATTGATTTGGTCTTGCGTATTTCTCATGAATTGCCACTGAAGGAATTAATTGTCGGTGGGATGGAAAAGATTTTTGAACTCGGCAAAGCTTTTCGTAATGAGGGCGTTGACCCCTCACATTTACCGGAGCATACTCATTTAGAACATTATTGCGCTTATTGGAATTTTGAAGATAACATCAAGTTTACTGAACGGATGTTTGATTATATTTTTGATAAATTGAAATTAGATAGAAAAATTGAAATTGAAAATCGTGATGGCCAAAAACAACAAGTTGATTTCACTACACCATGGCCACGCCTCAATTTTATCGAACTATTAAAACAAGACACTGGTTTAGACGTGATGGAATATACTGATGCGAAAGAATTACTCAAAGATATCAAGAAAAAGAAAATTGAGTTTGAGGATATGGATGAGATGAGTTTGTCTGGTTTGGTAGATAATTTATACAAAAAAGTCAGTCGTCCTAAGTTAGTTGGTCCTGTAATTTTGTATCACTATCCAAAATATTTACAACCTTTAGCTCGTATTAACGATGATGATAAGAATATTGTCGATCAATTCCAGATGGTAGTTAATGGTTGGGAAATCGTCAAAGCTTATTCGGAATTAGTTGATCCGATTGATCAGAAAGAGCGCTTTGATGGCCAGAAAACCGCTAAAGCCGGCGGCGAAGGTGAAGTAATGGAGGGCGACGATGAATTTATTACTGCCTTAGAGCATGGTGCGCCGCCAATCTCCGGTTGGGGGATGGGCATTGATCGTACCGTGGCGATTTTGACCGGTCAAAGCAATTTGAGAGATGTGGTATTGTTTCCATTGCTGAGACCTAAAGATAAAGAATAACTTAATATGACATTTCTAAATGTTGCGCAATTAATATTTGTAGCTGTAGTACTCTTCCTAGTGGTATTTATTGTTGTTTTTTTGGTTAAATGTATTTTGAAAGTCATGAAAATTAAAATGAAAAAAATGCCGGATTTCTTCGATTTGTTAATTGGTCCAAACTGGGATCAATACTTTTATACCGATAGTTTCAATAGTATAAAAAGCCAGAATTTGAGAAAAATATTGAATATCATTTTAAGTGCCGTAATAAACATTATTGTTGTGTTCGCATCTTTGTTTGTTATTTTTTTGTTTATATACTTAGTATCGTATCTTAATAATTAAAATATTATGTCAAAAAAACTTCTTTTCATTTTACCAATCTTCGCAATCTTGCTAGCCGGTTGTGGCACTCAAGTTGCTACTGAATCTGCTACGGCGACTGCTGGCGGTAACGCTGGTGTCATTGAAAATAATCCAGTTGACGATGTCGCTGCCGGGGATTTAAACCTTGCTGACGATCAACTGGCAACTGCTAATTCTGTGGCGGCAGCTAATCAAGTTACAACTAATAATCAATCAACCAATATGCAACCAGCCCTGACTATTGATCAAAATAAAACCTACACAGCAATTCTTCACACTAGTGAAGGCGATATCACTGTCGCTTTAGCCGCCAAAGCTACTCCAATTACCGTTAACAATTTCGTAACGCTCGCTAAAAAAGCTTTCTATAATGGCACCATTTTCCATCGCGTCATTAAAGATTTCATGATCCAAGGCGGTGATCCAACTGGCACCGGTTCTGGTGGACCTGGCTATCAATTTGCCGATGAACCATTTACTGGTGAATACACTCGTGGCACTTTGGCGATGGCTAATGCTGGCCCTAACACTAACGGTTCCCAATTTTTCATTATGCATGCTGATGTGCCATTGTCTAAGGATTATGTAATCTTCGGCCATGTTATTAAGGGAATCGAAGTCGTTGATAAGATTGCTAATACCAAAACCGTTGCCGGTGGCGATGGAGCGATGTCCAAACCAGCCACTCCGATAACTATTAAATCGGTTGAAGTTACTGAAAAATAATTAACTTGATTTCCGGATTAAGTCCGGAATGATAAATATATGTTAGACCTCAAAATCATCCGCGAAAATCCGGATAAAATTAAAGCCAATTGCAAAAATCGTTTAGTCGAAGTTGATATCGATAAACTTTTAGAGTTAGACGAACAGAGAAGGGAAGCGATAGCCAAAATTGATGTCTTACGTGCGGAGCGTAATGCCTCCAGTAAAACTAAACCAACACCAGAAATTATCGAGAAAATGAAGTCAGTAGGCGAGGAAATCAAGGCCTTAGAAGCCAAAATTGAGCCCCTAGAAGCCGATTTAAGGGACTTGTGGTTGCGCGTACCTAATTTGACTCATCCTGACGTTGTTACCAGTTCTGACGAGGAAAATAACCCGATTTTAGAAGTAGTCAAAGAACCAGTAAAATTTGGTTTTAAGCCTTTGGATCATGTTGAGTTGGGCGAAAAAATGGATTTGATTGATTTTGATCGCGCCACTAAAGTTTCTGGTGCCAAGTTTTATTATTTAAAAAATGAATTAGCTGTGATTGAAATTGCGTTAATTCAATATGCTTTAGAGATTGCCCGTACGCATGGATTTATTCCGATGACCACCCCAGATCTGGCTAAACGCGAAGTTCTAGAAGGCTTAGGTTTTAATCCGCGCGGCGAATCAACTCAGGTTTACAATGTTGAGAACTCCGATCTATCATTAATTGGTACTGCCGAAATTTCAATGGGCGGTTACCATATGAATGAAGTTTTAAATGAAGAAGAGTTACCAAAAAAATACGTTGCTGTTAGTCATTGTTTTCGCACCGAAGCCGGATCGTATTCCAAATTCAGTAAAGGCATGTTTCGTGTCCATCAATTTACCAAAATTGAAATGTTTCAATATGTAACTCCGGAGAATTCTGAAACCGCTCATCAGGAAATTTTAGCAATCGAAAAAGAAATTTTTGGCGGTTTAGGTGTGCCCTTTAGAATTGTCGACCACTGTACGGCTGATTTAGGTGGTCCGTCCTATCGCACCTATGATTTAGAGGCTTGGATGCCGGGTAAACCGGCTAAGGATGGCTCCGAGACTGGTGATTGGGCTGAAATTACCTCGACTTCAAATTGCACTGATTATCAAGCCCGCGGCCTTAACATTAAATACAAATCTAAAGAAGGTAAAGTAGATTTCTTACACATGTTAAATGGCACTGCTATCGCTATTGGACGCGCCATGATTGCTATCATGGAAAACAATCAGCAAGCCGATGGTTCTATCAAAGTTCCAGAAGTCCTACATAAATATTGCGGATTCACCGAAATCAAGAGATAAAATTGCTTTTATGATCAAGAAAAATACCAAAGTTATCTTCATTGATGAAAATAATAATACCGATGAGCTAATAGGCGGAATACCACTCACGATCGGTGAAGTTATTAAAGTCAAAAAAAATGATGTAACGGTTGATTATGAAGTAATTAATAAAGAAGTTGAATTTATTTTTGGCAAAACAGACCAAGACGCCAATATAACCTACACCCTTAAAAAGAAGTAACATTATCAGTCTAACGGACGTGTATGATCGATGACTACTCGTATCATGGCCGAAAACACATCAAACGCGATTATTACAATAAGACTTTTCAGAATCCCTATTTTAATCGCAAGGAAAAAATCGGCCACAAGTTTAATACCAAACTGTATATTCAAATATTAACAGTTGTTTTTTTGGTTTACCTAATTATTTATAGTGATTTATTTAAGGTGAAAAGTGTCGAAGTGCAGGGGACCGATATGATCAATCCAGAAGACATTAGGGCAATTGTTAATAATGATATTGGGCACATGAAATTGTTGATATTTCCTGGACGCAATATGATTTTCATTAATAACAAAAAAATCATCACCGACATCAATGCGCATTACGCTCTAAATAAATTAGAAATAAATAAGGGCTGGCAGAAGGTGACTGTTAAAGTAGAAGAAAAGGTGGCAAATTTGATTGCTTTTAATAGTAATTCATACTACTTTATCGACTCCTCTGGTACCATCACTAGGGAACTATCTGTCGAAGAAATTAATAAGTACCGCTCTAAATTCCCTCTAATTTATATTAGTAAAGACTTAAAGATTAGTGACAGACCAATTTCTGATCGCGCCGTTAATTATATTTTAGAATTGGATAAAACGCTTAAGGCTAAGGGCCTCAAGATCAAGAACTACGAGAGTGGGGAAGTGGACCAAGTCAATGTTCTGATGGAGGCTAATTGGCGCGCCTACTTTAGTATCAATACTGCCCTCTCAACCGCTGTCGATAATTTAATGCTGGTACTGACAAATAAATTAGCTAATCGAAAATTTGAATACATTGATGTCCGGTTAGCTGACCGGGTGAGTTACTATCCGGAGAAGTAGTAAAGATATCCACTTGGCATTGTTAGCCAGGTTTAGTATAATATATTTAACTTCGCATAACAGAGGATAATCGATGTCAAACTAATAATATATTAGTGAAATATGAAAAAATCAACGATTCCATTAATAAAGCACGTAACCACCTTCCTGGAGTATATTGAGGTTGAGAAAGGCTTAAGTCCTATTACTTCGCGTAATTATTTCAATTTCCTTAAGGTTTTTATTGATTGGCTCAGAGATCAAAATTTAAGCGATTTAAAGCCCCATGAGCTCACTGATAAGCATATTTGGGATTATCGGCTCTATTTATCGCATAAAAAGGATGGTGCCCAGTACCTCAAAAAAACGACTCAGAGCTACTACCTTCGGGCCATTAGACAACTTCTCAACTATTTTGCTGATAAAGATATTGACTCAATGCCATCCGAAAAAATTAAATTACCAAAATTAACGGATAAAGATAAACAAATTAAATTCCTGAAATTTAATCAGATTGAGCATTTGATGTCGATGCCTGACCTTTCAGAAGTATCGGGGCTGAGGGATCGAGCCATCCTTGAAGTCCTATTCTCTACTGGCATGCGTGTCTCGGAGTTAACTTCGCTTAACCTAAAGCAGTTTGATATTGCCGGAATTCTAAATGGTAAAATAAAAGATATGGAGCTTTCAATCGCCGGCAAAGGTGGTAAAGTTAGAACCATCTATTTTTCTGATAATTGTATCAAGAACTTGATCGCCTACCTTAAAATTAGGCAGAATGACCTATTAACTCCCCTGTTTGTGAATTATAGCCGTAATGCTGGCGATAAGGGAGAGCGTCGGCTATCAACACGAGCAGTCGAAACTTTAGTAAAAAAGTATACCACTATGGCTGGCTTACCGGTAGACGCTACTCCACATACTCTACGTCATAGTTATGCCACTGACTTATTGGAGCAAGGCGCTGATTTGCGGTCAGTACAAGAGCTTTTAGGACATAGTAGTGTCGCCACAACCCAAATATACACCCATGTAACCAATACTCGATTGCGCGACGTCTACAAGAAGTTTCATAGCAAATAGACATAAATCAAATACAAAAGCCGGTCGTCTGACCGGCTTTTCTAGTTAAATCTTAGTACTCATCATCTTTATCGTCATCGTCTTCGTCCATTTCATCATCATCCTCATCTTCACTTTCTTCCTCATCCTCATCTGCAGTACTGTCATTAATCATATTGCTGCAGCCGCAGGAACAATCCGGCGGACAAGCGCAACAATGAAAGCATAATGATGGGTCGCAAGAGCACTTGCTATCATCCTCAACGGGCATGCCACATTTGACGCATGTGTCCATACATTTGGTAAGTTTATTAATTTTATTATTAACCGGACTAACCGGTTTAATTGATAATATTATAACAAAAAATATTTCTAAGGTAAATAACCCATCGGATCAACTGGGACGCCATTAGAACGAACCTCAAAATGAAGGTGGGGACCCGAAGAATAGCCAGTATTTCCCGAATAACCAATAATGTCTCCCCGCTTAACGTATTGATCCTGGGCGACGTTAACCGAACTCATGTGCCCATAAAGCGTTGTAATGTTGCCTCCGTGAATAATCATGATGTAGGTGCCATACCACTTGGTTCCTATCGCTACTTTGGCAATATACCCAGCGTCAGCAGCCCTAAGTGGTGTACCTTGAGGTATTCCTAGATCGATGCCAGAGTGCTCTCCAAGGATGGCTCGGAAGGGATAGGTGGGATCATGAAAAGTGGCAGTAATGCGACGTGAAGTCGTGGGCCAGATTAAACTAGCATTACTTAAAGTATTGAACTTCTCAGTTTGTCCCTTTTTGGCCAGTTCTGCTCTCAGCTTTTTTTCGAGGGCAGCAGTTTGGGCATTAGCCGCCGCTTGTTCTTTCTTTAAATCGGCGAGTAGGGTCTGGAATTTTTTTTCAGACTTTTGGGTTGCCGAAATTAACTGACTCTTATCATCTTTTTGCCGTCCCAGCACGTTTTTTGCGCCCTCTAATTTATTTAAGATATTGCTTAAATCGTTTTTTTGGTTAGTTAGCTGCTTATTTTCTTCTTGCAGCTTATTTTTTGATTCCTTAATACGATTTAAGGAGCGCTGCATGTCCTGTTGGAGATCGTTGGAGTACTTCAACTGATCATAAAATTCTGAAAACGAGTTGTTGGCAAGTAATACCTGGATATAGTCATTATCTTCGTAGCGCGCAATTAGCCTCAAGATTGCTGCTAGTTGATCTTTTTCTTTATTGATAACACTTTCAGAAGTGACGATTTTCATGTTTGTTTGCTGAATCTCCAGTTCCAGTTCCTTAGCCTGCTCTTCTTTTAGGCTTAATTCGATATCGGTTTTGGCAATCTGATTATCAAGCGTCATCACCTGATTTTTCAAGTTTACGGCCTCTTTCTGGTTATTTTTAATGTTAGCTTGGTATTCGACGATTTTAGAGGTTAAGGCGTCAATCTTGGCTCGTTGTGATTCTAATTGTTTATTTAAATCATCAACAATGGATTGATCGGGGCCGGCAACTTCGGCGGCAGCGTTAGACGTTAAAATAGTAGCGGATAACAACAATCCGCCGATGGCTAATGAGATTATAAAATATTTATTGGATAACTTAATCATGGCTTAATTATAACATATGTGACACTATTGACAAAATAGAGAAAATACTTTAAACTGACTTCACAATTTGAACTCGGATTAACAAAACAAAGGAGTGCGAACATGGGCCTCAAAGTCACTGGCATCACGAGAGAAATTACTTGCGACGGTAGAGTCAATGCGGTCAAATGTAAGGCCGCATTTTCCCGGGAAGGCGTGAATGAAACGGTGCATGAATTCATCAAAAGTGCCGTGGTTAAGGGCTGGATTTGCAGTCCGAAATGCCTCTGCCCGAAGTGCGCTGAAATTAAGCAGAACCCCTAATTGAACCTTACGTAATAAAGCAAAAGCCCCAGCATTGAGCCGGGGCCTTTTTTTAAGCTAATTTTTCTATCGCCGTATTAATTCGATCTAGAGTTTTTTCTTTTCCTAAGATTTCAGCGACCTCAAACGGGGTTGGAGATTTCTCTTGGCCGGTTAAGGCCACGCGTAATGGCCAGAGCACTTCGCCATTAGTCAGTCCCCTCTCTTTAATGAATTCAATCAGAGACTTTTCTAAATTGGCCTTAGACCAATCAGAATATTTACCTAATTCCTCGGCTACCAAACTGAGAGTAGTTTTGGCTCCAGCGCCATCGGATTTCTTCCAGATCAAGCTAGTCCCAGCATAACTCAAATCGTCTGTAAATAGGAACTTAATCCCCTCACCCATCTCGCTTAATTTGGCGACGCGATCCTTCTCCAAAATCATGATTTTTTCGAGATCCAATCCCTCGGGAATCACTCCGACATTCTGCTCTAAATACGGTTGAGCTAATTGAACAAATTTAGTGTTCGGTAATTTTTTAAGATATTCACCATTCATCCAATCTAATTTCTTAATGTCGAAAACAGCGCCAGCTTTATGTACCTTAGAAAATGAGAACTCCTTAACTAATTCTTCCATTGAAAAGATCTCTTTTTCGGTTCCAGGATTCCAACCCAATAGGGCCACATAATTAACTAGCGCCTCTGGTAAGTAGCCGGCTTTAATATAGTCTTCAACCGCTACGTCACCTTGTCGTTTGGATAGCTTTGATTTATCAGGATTTAAGATTAATGGTAAGTGCGCATAAACTGGCGCGGCCCAACCAAAATACTCATACAAGAGTATGTGCTTCGGTGTTGATGGCAACCATTCTTCGGCGCGAATGATGTGAGTTGATTTCATTAAGTGATCATCGACAACGGCCGCCAAATGATAGGTAGGAAAACCATCGGCCTTAAGAATAACCTGATCATCAATTTCTTTGGTGTGAACTTTTACCGTACCGCGAATCATATCATTAAATTCAATCACGCGATTATCGGGAATCTTCATACGGATAACATGCTTCTCACCTGCCGCTAGTCGTTGCGCTACTTCCGTGGCCGACAAATTCTTGCACTGACCATCATAGCGAGTTGGCAGCTTGTTAGCTTCCTGAGTATGGCGCAATTCTTCTAATCTCTCTGAGGTACAAAAACAGTAATAGGCTAGGCCTTTTGCCACTAGTTCTTCGGCATATTTCTGATATAGTGGTAGTCGTTTTGATTGTGTGTAGGGACCAAATTTTCCCAGTTCGGTCGGTTTACCGTCAGCACCAATAACCACACCCTCATCTGGTTTGATGCCTGCCCACTCTAGTACTTTTAATAAGTTTTCTACCGAGCCCTCAACTTCTCGGGTTTGGTCAGTGTCTTCAATGCGCAAGAAGAAAGTACCACCTTGGCTTTTAGCGAAGAGGTATTCATAGAGGGCGCTGCGTAATGATCCTAGATGGACAAAGCCAGTTGGGCTAGGAGCAAAACGAGTGCGGATTTTTGGTTTAAAAAAGTTGAACATACATTAATAAATTAAAATTTCAAATTACGAATAAAATTTTTTTCCCTCAATACCAACAAGCAGAATACTCCAGTTGCCCGCCAAATTCTCCTAATTCTATTAGGCTGTTTAAGCAAACGATACAACCATTCTAAGCCAATCGCTCGCATCCATTTGGGAGCTCTTTTGGCTTGTCCTGCCAAAAAATCGAAGGTACCACCGACACCGATGGCGACTTTAATATTTGGTATCGTAGCGAGATTATTATGGATCCAGGTCTCTTGTTTAACTTGGCCAAAAGCCACTAGCAACACATTAGCGCCACTAGACCTAATTTGGTTTAAGACTGCACCGTTGTTTTCAAGTTGATATTCGGAATTTAATCGGCCGCCAGCTGAACTCCCGACTATATTAGCATGAACAAACTTTTTGTTCAATATGGTAATGGTCTCTTCCGCGCCACCTAAAAGAAAAAGTTTAAGGTTAGGATTTTTAAGTAGATCTCGAGACAGATCTGATCCGGTAACTCGGGTCAATTTTTTGCCGTGCAAAAACCGTGCCGCTAACACTAAACCAGTACCATCGCAGGTCGCCAGATCGGCGGAATTGAGAATCTCCTTAAACTTGGGATTAGCTTGCGCTGCCACTAAGAATTCTGGATTGACGGTAACGACAAATTTCTGGTCTGCTCCCCTCGCCCAAGAATCAATTTGACTCAGAGTCGAAGCGAAATTTATTTGATCAATATTTACTCCTAAAATTTCAATTTTCATAAGGGTATTATTTGCCACTTAAATAGTTAACGGTCATTTTAATTAAGCTACTGTTATTGTTAGTAAAACTATCGACGACAGTCATCGCTCCCGACACTCCGCCACGCAAAAAACTTAAGTCGATTTCGTAATCTGATACATTCTCCTTAACTTCAAATCCACTGGCTTTAAGTTGTTTTTTGTAATAATCAACCAACTCTTCCTTGTTTTTGCCGATATTATCCCATGACAAGGAAACTGATTTTGAGTTATTATTTAACGCGCGCTCTAAATCAACTAGTTTGAGTGTACTGGTCGCACCCAAGGTTTGGCCACTAGCCAGAATTTGCGTTTTCATTTCTGGTGACAAGTAACTGACAAAAGGATTTAGCGCCCAGCCCGGCAAAGCCCGAATTAATTTAATTGCTTTGGTCTTGTCAAGCGAGTTTTGAACCTTAATCTTAGCATTATCGAGCTGGTATATAGCTAAATTTTGAGGAAAATCATTTGGTAAGGTGTCCACACTCTTAACAATTGGCCCCGCCACATAAATCACCAAATAGGCTACGGTAGCAAAAATAGCTACGAGCATTAAACCCAGACAACCAATAAAGCTCAGACAGGAGTGACGCTGAGGGGTTGATTTACTGTGATGGCGATGATTTTTTGGCTGCTCATGATGCGCTTGAGGCGCGTTTTCAGCGGGCGGGTCAATTTGATTACTTTTATGAGCAACTTTTATTGGATTATTTGCAGGCTCATGGAGCGGCGCTGGTGGCAATTCTTCCTTCTCAATAATTCGCATGGGTAAATTTAATTGATTTAATACTGTTATTATATCAAAATTTATCTAAATTTTCAATTTTGCCGATTAGCCATTTTATGCTATAATGAAAACATTAGAAATAATCGAAGACAAGATGAAAAAATCAACTTGGTTTTTAATTTTATTGCTTACTATATTAATACTACCGACGAAATCATGGGCGGCTGATTTTGATCCTAGTTTTTTGATTTCTGACGCCGAAATGAAAGATTATAATTCTATGACCGCTGCTGATATTAAGAATTTTTTAACTAAAAGAAACGGCACTTTGGAGAGTTATCTCACCTTTGATAAAGATGGCAATGCTAAAACCGCCGTACAGGCTTTTTATGAAATAGCCCAAAACTGGCAGATTAATCCGAAGTATCTATTGGTTTTAACGCAAAAAGAGAAAAGTTTGTTGGAAGATTCCACGCCCACCCAAAAACAATACGATTGGGCAACTGGTTATGGTGTTTGTGATAGTTGCGGCATGGATGACCCGGCAATCCAGCGGTTTAAAGGTTTCTATCGTCAGGTAAATTCCGCTGCTGCTCAAACTGCCTATTATTTAACGAATATTAAAGAGTTTAATTATCAACCCAGCAAAACCTACGCCATTGACGGTCAAACCGTTATGTTAAAAAACACCGCCACCGCTGGATTATACAATTATACTCCGCATATTGCTGGCGCTAAATCATTTTGGACCTTGTGGACGAAGTACTTCGGCAAAACCTGGCCCGATGGCTCGCTCTTACGGGCCGATGATGGTACGGATGTTTATTATATTGAAAATGGCGTTAAGCGCTTAATTGCTAGTAAAGCCATTTTAGCTTCGCGTTTTGATGCTAAGAAAATACTCACTGTTTCGGCAAGCGATCTAAATACTTACGATGATGGTCCGGCTATCAAATATTTAAATTTTGCCCTACTTAAGGATTCTGCCACCGGCAATCTCTATATGATCGTCAATGATACAAAACGAAAAATTGTTTCTCAGGCCGTCTTTACGAAGCTTGGCTTTAAAGAAGACGAGATTATTGCTGTCAGTAGCAGCGACTTAGCGCTTTATAAAGATGGCTCGGATATTGCTGAATATACCGCCTATCCGACCGGTGTTCTCTTTCAGGACGTTAAGGCCAAAAAACCCTTTGAGAAGTTATTTTATGTAATTAGTGGTGAAAAGAAACCAATTTTAACCAAGGAGATTTTTGATGCTAATTTTTCTGGTCTAAAAATTACTCGAGTTACTGCAGCTGATTTAGACAACTACTTAACTGGCGCCAATGTAACCCTACCAGATGGCTGGTTAGTAAAAACCAAAAAAAGTAGCGCCGTTTATGTTATTTCTCATGGACAGCGCTTACCGATAGTTAGTGGTGCTGTTTTTAGTAGTCTTGGCTACAATAGTAAAAATATCAAAACGATCACTGATGAAACCATGAATTTATTAGAAATAGGCGCCACCTTAGCTGGCAATTAAACGTTAACAATAATTCTATGTCTTTAGTTTTTGCGGCGATTACACCTCACCCCCCAACCTTAATCCCGACTATCGGTAAGGAACACTTGCAACAACTTAACCAAACCAAGCAGGCTTTTGAGGAATTAGAGCGCGAATTATATTCATCAAAGCCAGATGTTATCTTTATTATTTCGCCTCATGGTGAATTATTTCAGAATTTTTTTACTGTTAATTTATGCGATAAATTTGAGGGAAATTTTGAAATATTCGGTGATTTTTCTACTCAACTAAATTTTAAGGGTGATACCGTTTTATTTTCCGCCAATAAAGAAGTGATCGCTACAAAGAGTCCGCTAAATATTATCTCGCAGCCCCTGCTTGACCATGGTGTTACTATTCCCCTATATTATTTAACGCGCCATCTAACAGAAACTCCAATTGTTCCCATCTATTTCTCGATGCTTGATAATCAAGCACATCATGAGTTTGGTAAAGCTTTGAAAGATGTCATTTTAAACACTGAAAAACGAGTGGCGGTAATTGCTTCTGGCGATCTCTCTCATTGTTTGAGTAATAACTCGCCCGCCCCTTATCACCCCGACGGTAAAATTTTTGATGAAAAACTCGCTAACTTGGTTGCGACTAACAATCACACTGAACTAATCAATATCGATCAGCGTTTAGTTGATAACGCGATGGAGTGTGGCCTAAAGTCAATCTTAATTTTAGCTGGAATTTTAAGTGATATGAGTTGTCGACCAAAGATTTTGAGTTATGAAGCGCCATTCGGTGTCGGTTATCTAACTGTTTTTATTGACGTGAATTAAAATAAGCTCCCAATTTGGGAGCTTTTATATACTAGAATAGATTGCCGCAAGCGGGGCATTTTATTGGCACATTTGTGATCGTACTCGATCCGTTTGTGCTCGAAAAATGATTTCGTGGCCGCGTCAAGGTTTGTTTATAAACAATTTTCTTACCATCATTATCTCGAAGCCTTCTGCGGCAGGCATTACAGGTCATTTTGTAAGGAAACCGCTTCTTATTCTGCTCTGCCAGTTTTCGATAGGGTTTGGCGATAATGTCAACTAACATACGTTGCAAATCTTGATTCATGGCCCGTCCTTTCGGTTGAGTTGTCGAATTAATAATGAGCGATACAAATTTTTTACTCCTTTTTATTTAAACTATCAATTACTTTAAAAAAATATTTCCAGCGTTCACCAGTTTTACATAATTCTCTAGTTTCATTCAAGGCTTTCTCAATCGTTTCCTTAGAGTTATTCTTACAGACAGCAAAAGCCGAGCTACGCTTGAAGCCAGGCATCGCTAGTTCGTTAATTAGCTTTAAGGCTAAGTCTTGCCATTCGTAGGCTGGCGGTTTTTTCTCTGGCGCCTTAAGACCGGCAAACAGATCACCGATTTTCTGTGGTCCTTTATCATCTTTCATATACTATCATTTTATGAGACAATCTGAATTAATGCAAATTGACTAAGTTTAATAATTATGTTATACTCTAGCATATGTTAAATATTCTAACCAATCCCAATCCGATCTTACGTCAGAAATCGGAAACAATAAAAGATGTAAATTCAGCCGAAATTCAGGCACTTATCCCCGAAATGACCGAGACTATGCTCGAGAAAGACGGTGTCGGATTAGCAGCACCACAAATTGGCAAAAACATCAGATTAATCGTCATTAGGTATAAAGACGATAATATTGCCATGATCAATCCCAAAATTATCAATAAATCCTTATTTAAGGAGTGGGATGAGGAAGGCTGTTTATCTTTCCCACATCTATTTGGCGATGTGAAGCGTTACAAGAAGATTACTGTCACCTATCTAGATCCATCCGGCAAGGAACATAAGCTAAGTGGTGAAGGTTTTTTGGCTCGTGTAATTCAGCATGAGGTTGATCATCTTGAGGGAATTTTGTTTGTCGATAAAGCGAGAAATTTACACAAACTTGAACCAGATAATGACTAAACCAATCAAGACAATTTTTGTCGGCACTCCGGAATTTTCCGTGCCGTATCTTCAGGGTCTCTTAGCCGATCCTGATTTTTTGGTTACCGGCGTCATCACCCAACCAGATAAACCATCGGGTCGAAAACAAACTCTTACACCGTCACCTATTAAACTTTTAGCTCAAGCGAATAATTTAACAATTTGGCAGCCGGAGAAATTACGTCAGGACGAATCAATTGTCGCCGCCTTAAGAAATTCCGGCGCTGTACTAATGGTTGTTGTTGCCTATGGTCAAATTATTCCACAATCAATTCTAGACTTATTTCCTTTGGGAGCAATTAATGTTCATCCATCCCTGCTGCCAAAATATCGCGGTGCTAGTCCAATCCAAAATACAATTTTAAATGGAGATAAAGTAACTGGCGTCAGTATTATGTTAATGGACGCGCAAATGGACCATGGTCCGATTTTAGCTCAAGAAATTACTGATCTCGATGGCGAAGAAACCAATGAGTCACTGCATTTTAAATTGGCGACAACTGGTGTTCCCCTATTGCTTGCCACAATTAAGAATTATTTAAATAAAAGTATTGCACCACAACCGCAAATCGATTCTGAGGCCACCTTTTGCCAAATGATTACTAAAGAAGATGCCAAAATTGATTGGACCCAAAGCGCTACCGCCATTAAGCAAAAAATTTATGCCTTTTACCCTTGGCCAGCGACCTGGACCATGTTAGACGGACAAAGGTTTAAAATCTTTCCGAAGGTTGAAGTATTAAAAAAATCCGGCCCAGCCGGACAAATTGAAGTTAATGATGGACAGTTAGTTATATATTGTGGCGTCGATGCTTTACAGTTACAGCAGATCCAATTGGAAGGGAAAAATCGAGCACCAGCTGCCGATTTTATTCGCGGTTATCAAATCAAAAATCCTATACTGAAATAAAAAAGCCCCACAATTCTAGTGGGGCGGGTATACTTATAGACCTAGGCGTTTAGCCTTTGCTTTGAGCAAGGCTGTTTCTTGGCATGCTTGCCTCCGACGTTTATTTCCCTTAAGCCGTGCTTGCAGGATTTGGGTAATCACGGCCTTATTCTCAATCAATGAGTTAAGAATATCTTCCCACTGGCACCCATCCATGGCTACGGGGTTATAAATCTGCACCTCACAATCGTGAAGGTTTAATTTTTCATGCTTAAATGGTATCGTTACCGATAAACCCATAAAATAGCTGGGACAAGGATATATAATTCTTACTTCAATAGCGTCTAACTTACGAAACTTCACAAAAATTAATTTGCGAAAGTCTTCGTCAATTCCAGCCCCAAATTTTATTGGAAACACACTTCCATTGATGACATCGGCGGGGTAATCATTGAAAAGACCCAATACAAACTCAACATACTTGATTACTTTTGCTTCTCTTTCGGCAACCTTCTTTTTCAATTCACTTGTTTTCACGATCGACGCTCCTCTTGGTTGATAATTGAATGAACTAATAGGCTATTATATGGCAAATTTAGTGATTTGTCAAGACTATGTACAGTTAACATCAAAGGGTGACATTTTGGTAAGATAAGGGTGACACTGTTAACTCACCTAAACTTAGCAAAATATATGCCAGGATCAAAGCTTAGCGCCCCTCAAGAAATAAGGTTCAGATGGTATCGTCAGGT
>CAISTG010000060.1 GCA_903888345.1 Candidatus Buchananbacteria bacterium
ATGGTTTCGGGAATTTCTGGAGTGGTAATTGCTTTCTTGTCTTATACGATCTTAAGCCTCATTAGTCCCCAATTATTAATTATTCACATCCCAGCTATTCCTACTATCAAAGACAATTCAGGGATTGATATTAGTGCACAAAAGGCGGCTGCTCTGGGCTATAGCGATCTACCCTCTTCTAAAACCGGCAGCAACCCCACTAATGTTTCCGGTCTATCAGGATCAAACTTAACTGCCAAACAACCCAACGAAACCGCGGCTCAAGCATTAAGCAGAAATGCTGCTGCTGCCAGAGGCCAAGGCATTGGTAATTCACCCGATACCGCTTATGGAGCAGTCGGTTGCGCTTTAGCGGTCGACAGACTAGTACATGCTACTTACGGATTACCAGATAATGGCTACAATCTGGGTGTGCCTGGTCTTTACAGCGAATTAACTGGATCAGGAAATTTCCAAGAGGTAGCTGTTACTAGTGCCAATCAACTCAAACCGGGCGATATCGTTATGTCTATTGATGCACCGAAGCCAGATGGCGGCACTAGATCACATACTGGCGTAGTACAAGCTAATGGTAACATCATTTCTAATTCCTCAGGCAATAGAACCTTCAGCTGGGAAACAGATTACTCTGGCTGGATTAGTTATTATCCTAATTCCAACAATAATTTTCACGTATTACGACCAAAATAAAGATCATGAAAAACAAATTACAAACAATCTTTACTTGTTCTAATTGCGGCGCCCAATATCCGAAATGGCAGGGGCGCTGTTTGGAATGCGGTAAATGGAGCACACTAGTTGAGGAGACGATCAATACCAGTGAACAAACAACCACTAAAAGCGTTAGCGCCGATGAACCGATCGACCTCACTCAACTTTCCAGTCAAAAAGAATTGCGCTTACCCACTAAAATCCAAGAACTTGATCGTGTGCTGGGCGGCGGCTTAGTTCAGGGTGCTTTTATTTTACTTGGTGGCGATCCTGGTATTGGCAAATCCACTCTCGCTCTACAACTCGCCCACAACCTTAAAAATATTTTATACATCTCGGGTGAAGAATCAGCCGAGCAAGTTAAATTGCGCGCTGACCGTTTAAAAATTAATCCGGGGGCTGTTAAATTTTTACCCCAGACCAACCTCGAAAAAATCATCGCTACTGCGATTAGCGCCAAGCCCAGTATTTTAATTATTGACTCCATTCAAACAATTTCCTCCTTGGAGGCCAGCGGTTCGCCTGGTAGCGTTAGTCAGATTACTGCTTGTGCTGCTAAATTGATGGGATTAGCCAAAACTAATAATATTACTATAATAGTGATTGGGCACGTCACTAAAGATGGCCTAGTGGCTGGACCAAAAACTTTAGAGCACTTAGTAGACGTCGTGGTCTATTTAGAGAATGACTCTAATGACTACTATAAGATTGCACGAACCATTAAAAACCGTTTCGGTCCAGTCGGCGAAATCGGCGTTTTTGAGATGACAGCGTCGGGACTCGCCGAAATCAGCGATCCCACCTCTATTTTTATCGACAAAGAAATTAATACCGCCAATCCCGGCGTCGCCATGACCATGATTATGGAAGGTAGCCGATCGTTCTTAATCGAAGTTCAGGCCCTTAATACCAAAACTATCTTCGGTTATCCCCAACGCCGCGCTACCGGCTTTGACTTGAACCGCCTGCAAATTTTACTAGCTGTTATTAGCAAATATACCAAAATCAATTTAGGTGCTCATGATATTTATTTAAACGTTGTTGGTGGCTTTAAAATTAAAGATACGGCCGCGGACCTCGCCGTTATTGGCGCCATCTTATCGGCCTATTTTGAGGTGCCGGTTCCTAAACAAACGCTGATCTTGGGTGAAGTAGGACTATCTGGGGAAGTTAGAACTGTCTCGCAAATCGACAAAAGGATTAAAGAAGCAGAGCGACTTGGTTTCCAGAATTTCTTGGTCGCCGATCATAAAAAAGCTAACAGTATCAACAATATCAATGAGATAATCAAGCTATTTAAAAAATAAGCTTGACAAAAAATATAAAATAGTCTATACTTAAAAATCATCATTATTAACAATAAGACAACTACTGGAGGAAATCACTAATGATGCATCACCTGGATTATGAACGTCGTGAAGCAGTTTATGGGCAAGATAACGCCAAAAGACTCAAACGTCTGGCGGTCTTATTTTCAATCGTAGATATTTTGGTACTAATAAAAATGGCCTACAATTTCTTTTTCGGAGCCTACCTTGATGATCAGTTAGTACCGATTTTCTGGACAACTATCTTTGTTGTCGCCGGACTCATTCTTTTGTTTCTTAACCGCAAACTTCATAACATTCAGAAAGAGATAAAAGAAGAAATTAAGGCAATCGACAAGGCGCGGTTAAATGCACGTCGTCTCGAGCGCAAAAAACAGGGTTTGGACTTTTAGCGGATTTTTATCCGCTTTTTTATTTGTAAAAAAATTGCCAACCGAAGTTGACAATTAAAAAATTATAGAACGATATGATAGCTATATACCAAAATGACTATTTTGTGCCATAATACATCATCCTTTGCTGTTTGCCGGCGATTCATTAACCTTCGGGAAAAGCCAAGTAATCTGAAATTCAGATATATTATTCCAAGTGCAAAACCGATCCTAGCTCACTAACCTGTCGCTGTAATTCCGAATAATTTCGGAGTTCGAAATTACTATTAAAGTATATAACCGATTCTTGAACGCGGCGCAATAACGCGACATCACGGAAATCAGCCAGACGCAAATATTTAAAAAATCCCGATTGTTCTTCTCCAAAAATACTACCACCACCGCGGACCGACAAATCATATTCAGACAACTTAAAACCATCAGAACAACTAGCCAAAAAATTCAGGCGCTCCAACGTTTTTTCTTCGTCATTATCGGAAAATAGAAAACAAAAAGATTGATGCTCGCCGCGACCAACGCGACCACGAAATTGATGCAATTGCGCCAAACCAAAACGATCGGCC
The DNA here is from genome assembly GCA_903888345.1 of Candidatus Buchananbacteria bacterium. Lineage (GTDB taxonomy): Bacteria > Patescibacteriota > Patescibacteriia > 2-01-FULL-39-33 > 2-01-FULL-39-33 > CAISTG01. The sequence goes on from CAISTG010000060.1 coordinate 2,995, forward strand.
CCTTCAATCATCATGACGGTGGCATTAGGAACATCAACGCCAACCTCCACTACAGAAGTTGACACTAAAATCTTAATTTCATTATTATTGAATCGGCGCATCACCTCTTCCTTATCATCGCTCTTTAAGCGACCGTGCAATAAGCCAACACTAATATCAGGAAATATTTGTTGGTCTAATTTCTCATGCTCCTCTAAAACCGAGCGGAAGCCCAACTTGTCTGACGGATCAATCAGTGGACAAATAACAAACACCTGACGACCAGCAATAATTTGCTGATTGATAAACTCATAGGCGGCTAGACGTTTAGTTGCCGGCACTACTTTGGTTATAATGGGCTGTCGTCCTGCTGGCATTTGCTTGATTACTGAAATATCTAAATCACCAAACAACACTAAAGACAACGAACGTGGAATTGGTGTTGCGGTTAGTGAGAGAAAATGTGGAATTAAATTGTGCGGATTTTTTTCTTTTAAAATTTGTCGCTGTTTAACGCCAAAGCGATGTTGTTCATCAATCACGACTAAGCCTAAATTAGAAAAATTTACTTTTTTTTGAATCAAGGCATGCGTACCAATAATTATTTGCGCCTCGCCGTTGCCGATTTTTTCTAACAACTCTGCCGCCTTAACCGGTTCGCCGTTGTAATATTTTTGGGAACCAGTAAGCAAGGCATGATTAATTTTAAATGGCGCCAATAATTTAGCCAAGTTAAAGTAATGTTGATAAGCCAAAATTTCTGTTGGCGCCATTAACACTGATTGTAAATTATTTAAGGCAGTATTGTACATCGCCAGTAAAGCGACCAAAGTCTTACCCGAACCGACATCACCATCCAATAAACGGTTCATGGGACTGGTCTTTTTCAAATCCTTCAAAATTTCCCATGCCGCACGTTTTTGATCTGCCGTCATCTCAAACGGTAGGGCCTGAACAAATTCCTTAATTGCCGCTTCTCTAAATTCTATTGCCGGGGCTTGGTTTTTTTCTAATTCCGCTCGCAAATTAATTGACCAGAGCCGCAAGATAAACAATTCATCAAAAGCCAACCGTGCTTTCGCCGCCGTAAGTAACTCCATGGTTTCCGGAAAATGGATTTGTTTAATTGCCGTCGGTAAATCTACCAATTGCTCTTTCTCAATTAATTCTTTTGGTAAAATTTCGGCACTAGTCGGTAATTCCTCTAAGGCACGCTTAATAAGTAGTCGCAATTGTTTGACCGTTAATCCAGCCACTAGTGAATACATCGGTAAAATGCCAAGTGGCGGTGGCGTCTGCTGACCAATAACCTCAAATTCCGGATTCATTAAGGATTGATCAAAACCACCGCCATCAACTTTACCCCAGGCCATTAATCGTATTCCGGGGCGCAGATTTTTTGTTAACCAGGGCTGATTAAACCAAACTATTTTCACGGATCCACTATCATCAGTAAGCAGTGCTTCAGTAACTATTTGTCGTCTTCGTTTACTGCGACGACTAGAAATTAATTCGATTTTACCAACAACAGTAACTGATGTTTCTGGTTGCAACTCACCTATCTTCAATATTTTAGAGTAGTCGAGATATTTATAGGGATAATAAAAAATGAGATCGCGAACGGTCTCAATTTTTATTTTTTTGAGTCGACCCAACAAGGCCGTGCCGACTCCGGTTAATTGATCAACTTTAGTTTCTAAAGTAATGGACATAAATTGGTGTACCCGGCGGGATTTGAACCTGCGACCTACAGCTCCGCAAGCTGGCGCTCTATCCACTGAGCTACGGGTACTAAATATTGACGGCTTCGATTAGTAAATTATAAACGCAGAAATTTTCGTAACTGCTCCGATAACGGTTCGGCTTCACGCTCTAAATCCTCATTCAAAAAATTTAATAAATATTCCCTAATGGCCACCGCATTTTGATCATCTAACGGAACAATCAAGCGACCATGAAATGGATTCTTAAAATCAAAATAAAGATTTTTAATGCCACCAGCACGATAAACGATAAAAAAATTATCAATCTGGCGGTAGAAGTAAAAATTTTCTCCTGATTTAATGCCCTCGGCAGTAATAACAAAATCAACTAAAGCGGACGGACGACTCTCATACATTAAGACTATCAAGAAGAACAAGACTAAAAAAATCGCAAAAAAATAATTTTTGTCATAGATAGACCAAGCAACCCCCAAAATTAAAAGGATGGTGGCAATGATGTACCAACGTCGATCTTTAGTATAGTTTATGTAGTCAGGATGTTGCCAAGAGAAGATCACTTGACTTAATTGAGTGTTAGCATCGCTAACATTAGTTGTATCCATATTTTTTTAAATGATCTTGTTACTATCGGAGAGGGCGAGATTCGAACTCGCGGTCCTTTTAAGGGGACTTCAGTTTTCAAGACTGACGCATTCAACCGCTCTGCCACCTCTCCTTACTTCTTGCTACTAGATTTTAATTTACCTTCGGAGAAGGGGGGATTCGAACCCCCGGAACGCCCATATAGACGTTCAACGGTTTAGCAAACCGTCGCTTTCAGCCACTCAGCCACCTCTCCCTATCGTTATCTAAATTTAACCTATTGGCCGTTTACCGGACCAATTCTAAAAGTTGTAATTGTTAACAGCGCTAATATTTTAACACAAAGGAAAGGATTTTGCAAATATCTTAATTTACGGGGAATTTAAGCACGACTAACGGCCAAAACAATGCAGTCTATTTTTTTAAAGCCAAATTTAGACAATTCAGCTGCCGCTTCTAGGGCTGTTGATCCGGTAGTATAGACATCATCAATTAATACTAATTCCCTGCCCCAGCTGGCAGCTAACTCCCGATAATTAACTGCAAAAATTCCCCTGACATTAGCTAAGCGGTCAATTCCACTTAATTCGGCTTGGGGTGGATTATTAACTCTTCTCAATAATAGCTGACTGTTCACGCTACTAGCTGACTCTTGTGCAAATATTTCAGCGATTAATGCTGATTGATTGAAACCGCGGCGTAATAATTTCTGATGATGTAAGGGAATAGGAATAAAGAACTTACCAGTCACCGCTTCTGGATTACGTCGACAAAAATCTTTAATTCTTATCCGCCAAAATTCTTCGATTAAGCCAGTGACATATTTATACTTAATTTCCGTAATCAAAACAGCGATATGGGAGTCGTGATAATCAGCCAACGACCACAGTCGTCTAATTGCACTATGTTGCTTTTGACATTCACTAGTTTTACAAATAGGACAAAGACTAACAGTGCTGGTTATAATTTTATTATCACACAAGGGACAAACAAAACTACCAGTAATACCACAACCAATGCAATGACGAGGGAATAATAAACCACCAATGGCCGCAATTTGGTTATTTCCAGGCCACGCCATCAATTTTCCATTCGTTATTTAGCATAACCGCCGTCAATTCTAAATCTGCCAAAAAAGTTTTTGTCTCTTGGCTGGAACCGACGGTTTGGGTACGTTGGGTTTTTACTAAGACCGTTGCATTAGTAGCATTAGAACTAACTAGCTGCAAAGACAGTGCCTTAGTAGAGAAGCCAATAAAGGCAGTGGTCGAGGCCACATCAGCCTGAATTCTATTAGCTAAGGATTTGGTCATAAACGATTGCAAGTCAGCTAAGTTCTTGGTTGGCTCATCACTCGAATAACTGCCATATCGCTCAGCAAAAGACATAGCTAACTGGCGCAAACCCAAGGGATAACTCTTATCTTCCTTAAGCCGCTCTGCGGTTGCTGGCAATACTACTGGTGGCTCATAAACGCCACCACTAACCGTAGAGGTTGCTGCTACCGGCTGATTATTAACAACAGTTGGCTGTGGTCGTAAAAACCACCACGCGATTAACGCGACAATAACAATAAAGGCGAGACCTAAAGAACCAAATATAATTAATCTGCGTTGTTCGTCTGACATAATATGAAATGATTATTAAATTGTTTATGATCAATCTATGCCGGTTCTTCTTGATTGCCTTGCATCGCCTCAGAAAATTCTTTTTTGGCCTGTTCGATTTCCAGCAGCTGTCGCGGATCAGAGGTAATTAATTGATCTTCGGAATAAGAAGCGATCGTCTTAATGGCCACATGCTTAGCGCCAGCAAAGAAAATCCCCTCGCCCACGCCACATTCTAACAGCAAATATTTCTCACCCTCAGTTAATAAGAAGGTTTTCTGAATCAAATCAATGGCGGCAGTGGATTGTTTTAATAATAGTTGTAAAGCCGAGTTATTAATAATCGCCTGCCCGTAAGGTGAGGTTAAGAAATCATTAACATCCTGAGTGATCGTCGTCACGCCCAAATAATATTTGCGGCAGCGTTTAACTAGGGCAAAAATGAACTTGGCCGAGTCTTCGCGTTGCATCAACCACCACGCCTCATCCACCACCAAAATTCTCTTTTTTAATTCGCTGCGAACAACATTCCAAATATAATTAACAATCATGTAGATAGCGAGTGGCTTTAACTCGTCTTCTAAATCACGTACCGAAAAAACTACTAACTGATTATCCAATTTAACATTAGTCGGATTATTCAATAAGCCAGCAAAAGTGCCTTCGGTATATTTCTTCAAACGAATAACAATATTATCAGCGCCCTCCATACCTTCTAAAATATCCTGAAAATCCTGCATCACTGGTGGCTCCACATAACGCAAATCCGCCTCGGGCGTAATATCTTTTTTAGCATAAGTTTCCAACAACGCGCGATCAATAATCGAATCTTCCTCCGGTGTCGCATCGCCAATCATTAAACGAACTAAACCTTTGACCGTAATAACAGCATTTCTAATAATATCGGCGGGCTTCGCATCCTCACCAATAGCGCGCGGCAAATCAAAAGGATTAATTTTGGCTTCCGAATTCAGTGAAATATTAATATAGGTGCCACCAACCGCTTCACATAAATGACTGTATTCGCGTTCCGGATCAATAATAATAACATCCGTACCAAACATCATCGAGCGCAACACCTCCAATTTAACCGCGTAAGATTTACCAGACCCCGCCTGAGCAAACACCACCATATTAGCATTTTGCATCGAGAAGCGATCAAAGAGTATCAAACTGTTGTTGTGACGATTAATGCCATACAAAATTCCCTTATCTGAAGTTAAATCAGATGAAACAAAGGGAAACGATGAGGCCGCCGGTGACGAATTCATATTAATAAACACCTGCAATTCATCAAACGACATTGGCAACGTAGAATTAAAGCCTTGTTCGGCTTGATAAAATACGCGACGCGAATAAATCAAGGTCTGTCCAAAAAAATTCTCTAATCGTTCGGAAGTTTGATCCAACTCCTCTAGCGTTTTCGCGTACAAAGTTACATAAAGCGAAATCTGAAAAAAATGTTCAATTCCTTGCGTTAAATCATCACGTAATTTTTCCATGTCCCGCAAAGCAGTTTCGGCCAAGGGATCACGCGGCGCGCCTTTTTCAGCCGCCCCCACAATTCCCGCCTCTAACACACCCACTTTTTTCTTAAGTTGTTTTAAAATTACCGAGGATTTAACGGGATAAAAATACAAAGCAATATCTGCCGTAATATCCATATTAATAATCGGCGCAAACCAACCAACTGAAATATACCTCGGATATTCAAAGACAAATATCGTACGGACAAACTGTTCGCCCAATTTCAAATAAGATGGATTAATTTCCATCGCTACTGGCGAAATCAAATCGCGAACTGTCACAATGCCCCGACGGTAAATTTTCTCTTCCTCCAACATTTCTTTGGAGGTTTCAATCGCTTTGATTTCTTGTTGCTTCAGTTGTGCCGAAGTCGGTTGCGGCGCGACCTTAAAACCACTGACTGGTGGTGGCGGCGGGAAATTATTATTTTGTTGTAGGTCTTGTGGTTCAAACATAAATTACATGGTAGTTTCCATCATTAATTTATTAATGTCCTCGAGTTTTTCGTTACGAGCGACTGTGGGATTATAAGTATTATAAAATAATTCAATTAACGACTGTGTATCGAGCACCTGCGAACGCAAGCCCATACTCGCCAAGCCACTTAAAATCTTATCCACCACAATAAACAGTTCTTTTTGACGGGAGAGAAAGATTTTTTGGCTGACACTAACTACGCCCGTTGGTGAAGCCACATCGCCAACCCGCTGCCAGAAACTGCGACCCTTGGACTGAAATGGCTCATATGGCACGATTACATAAAAACGTTTAGTCATAATATTGCCCATTTGCACTAGTTCTGTCACATACTGACGATATTCGGTCATTTGAATTTTTAGCAAATCATTAGTCTGATGCGCCTCCGCTTCTTTCAGATAATTCAGATATTGTTCTAAATCTAATTGGCGCGATTGAATTAAAATCTGTAATGGTAGATCCAATGAGTTTAAAAAACTAACATAAGCAGAAATAATCGCATTTTGCTCGTCGTCAGACTTCAGGGCAAAATTAATTGAGGAAACCAAAAGCACAGCCCGTAAGGAGCCATCTTTCATGATCACTACATCATCCTTAATCTCAGCAATCTGTAAATATTTCTGAGTTGAGGGAGTCGCTTTAGTTGCACTTCGATTTGCCATAATAATTTAAATAAATACTAAAAGCCATTTTCGCCGTGATAAATTCCACCAGTGTCAACAATCAAAGCGATTTCCGAAATTTTGGAAGTGGTGACCGGGCGACGAATCAAGGGCGATTTAGGAACGTCTGGCGGTTGCGCCAATAAGTCGCGCAAATATTTTAAATCTTGCGATTTTTGCCAAACTTTCAGCTTCGGGTTCTTAATTGTTTGAATAAAATTTAATAAAAATAAATGGAATGGTTGACCATTAATTCGAGCAAAGGCTACTACCACGGTCAGCGATAAAACGATCAAGCCGAAAACAACAAAAGCCGGAAAATCCAAAGTTTTATACATAATCACCTCAACCAAGCCGCCAACAATCAGTTCAATAAACTGGCGGACCGTCACCGGACCAATAATCTTGTCTTCAACATCGAGAAATTGTGGGACTACTACTTGTTGCATATCCTATCGTCATTACTTTATTTCTATTTGTCATTCCGGACTCGATCCGGAATCTCCGTGTGCGTCCTAAGCAAGTGCCCAGATTCCGGCTCAAGGCCGGAATGACGGAGAACGAAATTTAAAATCTTAAAGCACGATTCAATTCCATTACCGCATGAAGCTCGTCGATTGATAAAGTTGGCTTACCAGCCAATAACCTTTCGCGAACTGTTTCTTCCATGTTCTTTCCCTCAGTCATCGCCGATTGACCCAACAAACGATAAAATTTATTAACTTCGTTTTTATGCCAGGCCGTAATGCCCTCCAAACGCTTGGAGAAACTCTCCTCGCCCAGTAATTCAATTTTTTCTTTAATTTTATTAACAGCGGCATTCGGATCAGCCGCCAAGCGACGAAAATCAATCAATGTCATATTTTCTAATTCCTCAATCGGACCCATTAATCGCTTCTCGAATCGCACATCATCCAGATTGGGTTTATTGGCATTTTTTGAATTCAAAACGGTTTCGGGAATATGCTGACTCGCGACATAAGGCGCGGGACTAGGCGCGGGCAACTTCTCGCTTGCCACTGCCGGCATCGGAGCTTGATTGACACTTACCTGCTGCCCTGAAGACTCAGACTCTATCATAATTTTACCATGTTGACCGCTGACGGGCAATGATTTTTCAAAAGTCGGTTCATTTTTTGTGTCAACAACTGCCGGCAACGCTTCCGTTAATGTTTGTGGCAAAGCTGCACCAGGGAACTTAATGACCGGTAGCCCATCCTCTTCTTCGATATGGATAGCTGCTGCCGGACTTTTTTCTTCTACTTTTATCGTTTCTGGAGCCGTTACTCGCACTGGCCGGGGCAAGGCGGGTCGCCTAGTCTTCGATTCACCAGTATTTAAATCATAATTCTTAAGCGCTGTTATAATCACCTCTGCCTGAGTCTCCGAAAATTCCATACCTCCCACCTTATTGCTTTTCATTAAAATTTCCTTCGTTTCCAAGTCATCTCGAACCTGTTTCAAACGCGCTATTATAATATTGCGTAAGCGTTTGAATAATACATCATCGGCTAGATTCAAATTTAAACGATTAATAATATTGGCGGCAATAATCTCATAATCAATAACCGTTGCGGTCGATGCCTGTTGTTTATATTTCTCCACCTCAGCTTCATCTTCACGCGAAAAAGTTAAATGCGAATTATTAACGGCAGGACCAGCATCTGCTTTTTCATTAACAGTTTGTCCGATTTTTTCCACTAAAGCGCCGAAACGACTCTTGATCTGTTCCGCTAAAAATTGATTGAAATCATAAGTCGCTTTCAAATACTCGGTCAGATTAGCGTAATCAATATCGCGCAACAACAGGTCGATCAAGATTGAAGTTGACTTGATACCGAAATTTTCATCGAGATTATCTAATTCCGCCAAAATATCAGCCTGAGAAATGCTGTCTCGGACCGCTTCGGATAATTTATTAAGTTTTGCCAGGGAACTATTAGCCATAATATTTACTGATTGTTCATTAAAAATTCATCTAACTTTTTTTGCGTTAACCCAATTTCCTCTAACGCCAATCGCTTTTCTAGGGGTGGCATTTTCTGCCAATCATATTGTGCGATTTTTTCCTTCAGATCCAAGACTCGTTCTGTGGCCAAGCTTTTAACTGGCTCATTTTCTATTGCCGGCAATACCAAGCCTTCTAATCCTAGACTTTTAACAAATTCATCAAATCCAGAGATATACGGTTTTAGCTCGAGGAAGCGATGCGTTAAAATCGCCACCACAATATCGCTGATTGTCGCCGGATCTTTTTTCAAGGCCGCACTCAAACGCTCCTGAAATCCATCAATTTTATCGGAGCCAATAATAACTCGAGTCATCAAACGAATGACCTCCAAAAATTCCGCATCCGTCAATTGAAATGACGCCAACCAGGGAGTATCCGACTTAAGATACTCCAGATCATTATCATCATCAACAATTTTATTTTCGTCCTCGTTCATAGTCAAGAATTATAATATATCGCTAAAGAGCTTACTTCTTGATAGCTTATCGCTATCGGTGCTACCCTTAAATTCAATTAGTTTATCAACGATAGCGGTAGCGACTTTTCTATTCTCAGTACTACCCAAAAATGCTTTTAGCGCCTTAAATGGCATATTCATAGCAATGGCCTCAATATGAAGTTTATTCGCACTCGGATCATCTCCGAGGTTAATATTTTTTAAGGTGTCAGCGCTAAATTTTCCTACCGATTTTCTGAATACGTCCTGATTTGCATGATTATTATTTAATTCGATTTCTGTTCCGGCAGAAGCCATTTGGAACATTAACTCAGTTGCCCGCTTCTCATCACTTTTTCTTATTGTCGGAGTGGACATACCACTAAGCTCCTTTGTTCTATTAAAAGCCTTAGATAAACCAAGATTTAACTTTTCCTTGTGATCAACTGACGCTCTGCCCAAGTCTTTAACCTCTTTAGCTGATAAGCTCCCAAGATGATTCTCAATAAAGTCGTCATCAATATTTTCATGAGAGATATTCTTAAGCACATCCGCTCGTTTGGAACCACTTAGGGCCGCCTTCATGGCCTTCTTTTGTGCTTCTGATGCAGTACTACCATGTTCCACCGTAGCACCATTTATTAATGCCTGTTCATAAATCTTGGCGTCATCGTTGGCGTTAGCTCCATCGACCAGACTAGTCAAATCCTTAAAACCATCTTTAACTTTTTTCTTATTTAATTTCTTGTAATCAGTATCTGATAGACCGGCCTTAACAGCTGAACGTAAGAAATCAGCATTAATATTTTCTTCCGCCAAACTATCAAGAACTTTACTCTTATTCTTGCCGGTTAAGATTTCTTTCATCGCATCGCGACGACCCTCGGTATCGTTTTTAACTTCGCTATGAGCCAATAATGCATTTTCCATTGTCTTTCTAGCTCGCTCTTTATTTTTGGTCGCCACAGCTAAATCAGGGCTTGATGTACCATCTAAATCAGCCTCCTGAATATTTGTAGCGATTTTATTAAAGGCTTCCTTCAACTTAGTTTCAAATTCTGAACCACGTTTTTGAATTTGTTCTAATGCATGAGGGTCAAACACATGGCCAACATGATCCATTAATTTATCTAATTTGCCTGCCCCAATTTCTGCCGCAATAAACGATTGATTAGCACTAACATAATTATCTCGCTTTTCTTCTTCGCTAGCACCAAAAATCTTATCGAAACGAAAATCTTTTGCCGAATGGATATAGGCATCGCGCATTTTATCCAATTTTTTCTGCTCATCTTTATATGCAGTGGTTCCAGCAGCTAAAGTTGATTCAAAATGCGTCGATTTAACTCCACTGACATCATCAGATAACATATCTTTGGCTGCTTTTGACAAGCCCGCCATGACCGTGCCAAATTCCTTGTCATCCTTACTATTTTTAACTAAATATTTCATCAAATCATCAGCATTACCACCTCCCAAAGCTTTCAAAGTTACCGCATCAGCCTCCTTCATTAAATCAGCCAATTTAACCTTGCCATCTTGAATATCGGCAGTCAATTTAGCAACATCAGTGCCCTTACCATAAATACTAGATTTTAACGCCAAATTTGGATTGGATTTCTTGAGATTATTATCAAAAGTATTCTTCAAGTCCTGAGGCAATTGAGAGCGATAAAAGTCGATTAACTTGGTGTTATTGGCACTATTAGCCTCATCATCATCTTTAATCCAGCCATTTTTAAGCAGGGCTTGCGTGGCAGCCATCTTTTGCGCGGTTGAACCACCAATCGAATTGGCTTTGGCTCGCAATTGCGCTTGACTCATCCGACTCATACCAAAAGCTACAGCTGAAGCATCAATCTTAGCTTGTTCGCGTTTTGAGGTGCCTGATTCTAAGGCGCCGATCTTACTGCCCAGCGCCACATTAAGTCCAGGCACAAATTTTCCGCCCACTTGATAAGCGGCACCATACAACTTCGAGCGTAAACCTAACTTGTCATCAACGGCAGTGCCCACAAAAGCCGGAACTTTTTTGGCGATATTTAAGCCGGTAAACTTTTTCATCCAACCCTGGGCATCACCAGCAATTTTGCCAGCACCACCAAGCCTGCTACCCATCAGTAGTGAGCCCCATAATAAACCAATAACTACCATCACATTAATCAAACCATTTGGACTGGCCATGTTCGATAGATTGGTTGAGGAATCTTGTCCACTTTCAGTCAATGTCAAACTAGACACTGCCTTAATATCGGTACCTCCAGCTGCTTCATTACCGACGCCTAAATAGTTACTATTGGTAGTAGACCCATTATTAGCGCCAAAAGTCGCCATCGCCATAAACGACAGATATAAGAAGAACATCATCACTGGACCAGTAATTAAATATTTCTTAATCTCGCCTTCCCATTGGCCCGTTATTGAGCCCAACTGGTTAAAAGCTTTACCAAAAATCCACAACGGCGACAAAATAATCAAGAACCAGAACATAATAATGCGATAAACCAAGATTCCGGCAATCGCAATGATTACTACTAAGGCAGCAATCGTAACTACAATTGCAAAAATTAAAGCAGCAAAAATATCTACCCAGGCAATTTGCGGCGTAATTGGATTACCACTACCATCAGTTATTTGGCTAGTAACATTTGTTAATTGCGCTAAACTTGGCAAGCCAAAACTGGCTAAAATTATATTGTAACCGGTTAAAGTCGCGAGTGGTGCAGCAAAAGTCAGCATGATTACTTGAGAAGCATCAATCATCAAACCAGTTAACATCTTCGAAAAATTAATCAAAATTGCAGCAAATAAGACTTTCGGTAGCATGGTGTGCCATTGATAATTTTGTACTTTTAAAGTCGTACCGATTGCCATCGCGATCATCAAAATAATAAAAAAGTTATTACAAACGTCGCGCGTAATTGTCCAACCAATAACTACCGGGGCAATATTAACAAAATTATTAAACACCGCCACCATCAACATCACCTTAGTAACCAACATTAAAATTGTGCCCAAGCCGTAAGCAATTCCATAAAGAACATAAGAGACGGCGAGGCCGAGAAGGTCGAGAAGGCCGGTGGAAGTAGTTTGACTAACTGCTTTACCAAGCGCATTATTTGATTTATTTTGAGCTTGATTGGTCTGAGCTAGAAGTCCTTTTTGCTTATCGATTTCTTTCTGTAATGCTGCCTTTGCTTCCTCTGTCATTACATTTTTACCATTGGCTAATTGATTCTCTAATTTAGTTATATTGGCAGTCTGAGTTTGAATACTATTTCCTAACTGCCGAACACTATCATCTTGTGTGTCTTGATTGTTATATGAGCCATCCAAATAATGAAGGGGGTTTAAATCAAATTCTGAATATTTAGTTACGACCGCTCCCGCAGTATTTAGAGTCGCGTTTTTTGCGCCACTAAACGTAAAGCCACTAACTAAGCCATTCCAAAGTGCCTGCGCACTCCAAATACTAGTATTTACTGGTTTCGTTGCCGCTCTAACAACGCCAGCACCCAACAAAAACGACATAGCAAAAACTGCTAGGAAAATTCCGACCGTTAAAATTTTTCGAGTTTTAAATATCATAATTAAATTATTGATAGACCACACTTGTTCGTCATTGCGAGTCCGCCGTGGCGAACTCACAATGACGCAGAGAAATTATTATTGAGGACCATTAACGCTAATAAAGTTAACACTAGCGGCGGTATTATCCGCATTCCAGTTATCGATCACCTTAACATTTGGTCGCATCTTAAAAACATTAGTTCCATCATTACAGTTTTCACTTACCGCGCCAGAGCAAGCAGGTAGATTCTTAATCAAACTATAATAACTATAGGAATGATAAAGTGTCAGTGGATTCTTCTGATCCGGGCGATTTAAAAGTGAAACGCCAGCATAAGAAGTTTTATCACCGTCACCCCAATTTACTTCGAATGACTTCAGTGGTAATTGATTGGCGTCAACATCGACGACAAAGACGAATTTAATGGAACCGATATTGCTGACCACTGACGGAGTCGACGACGGACTGATCGGGAATTTCGGGCGAATCTTACAATAAATATTTTCATTGGTGCTGCTGCGATAGCTAAAACTCGGATTACGGTCCTCACAATATTCGGTTGGTACCGACCAGAGTCCGCTATCAACTTTTTGATAGCCACTATCTTTATTACTCCAAATCCAATGGCCATAACTCTTAGCGAACAATGCCTTCAGATTATCCACGGTGTAAACCTGTCCCATACGCGCTTGATAAGGCGCCGTCGAACCAAAGGGAGTTTCGTAATACAGGGGTTGCTTGCCGCTCGTGCCCGGTCGAGTATCCCAATTACTAGGATTTTGTGACGTAATTGGCGCCACGACTGAACCATAAGGCTTATAATCAGTCGTTAAATAATTATAGCCGTTATAGGCATAAATTTTACTGAAAATAGCAGGATAGCCATTACTACTATCACAAAAATAATTTGCTGCGAGTCTCGAGCCGCTGCCATTTGCTTTATTGACACTGTTTACATTCTGTCCAGAACACAACAATATTCTATTATCATCACCCGGATCAACAACTGCATTGCTATCTGGACAGCCGATTAAATTATCACAGTTGCCCTTCCAGTCTTTACCGGCCGAATCCTTACAATTATTGATACTGCTAAGGCAATAAGTTGATTGATAGAAACACTGGGTACCAGCTATTAAAGAATCGGTCACACAGTCGCTACCTGCCCCCGTATATCCAGAACCAGAAGACAATCGAGCGGCCCAAGCACGATTTTGTCCAGAAGAATTAACCACTTGAACAATATCGGTACAATATTCAGGACTAATTTTGGCACTAACATTACCGCCTAACGCCGCTCCTCCTGTTTTATCGCCAAATCCCTGCGCTCCGCCAATATCCCAATAATGGACAAACCCCAAAACATCACCGGGACGATTCGGATCTGGATCAGTGAACCTACTGGCATACTGTAAATCCTGGTCAGTAACAATTTTCATGCCGCCATACATAACAAATAAATGTGCCAAATCACCAACTACCGGTACAGCTTGGGCTAAGCCGCCGATTAAGGAGATGGCCGTTGAGGCCAGTTTACCGATAAACGACTCTTGAAAACCCATAACCGTATGCCAAGGCAATTCCAAATGAACCACCGCTATTAACCCGGCCACATCAACCATCGTACCGACCGAACCCCAACCACCCCATTCGTCGTCTTGATTTAAATTTAGACTTCCAGCAATATCCTTTAATGCAGAAATAATTAAATTTTTAACTGGTTGAATCACATGTTCTTCAACCCAATTCAAGCCCTCCTTTTTATTGGCGCATTGTGGATCTGAATCATCGCAGGTATCATTCGTAGTGGTAACCGTATTAGAGCTCGGCGCAATCTCTCGATAACACAAGAAACCATTGGCTGGATCAACCCCAAAAATTAACTGAGCCAAACTGGCAATACCAGGACAAACCATCTTGGGATACATGGTCGCATTTAATACTCCGACAATCGGCTTATGGCTACCGGTAGACCCAATACCAAAGATTCCACCTAAGAAATCAAAACGATAAACAAACGGATAACGAAACATCGGCGCCCAAGCATTATCAGGACTAAAAGCTACGGCCTGAATGCTGCCTAGATCACTAAAATTATCAGTAGTATAACCAGAACTCGCTCCTCCCTGACCAAATTTTCCTAAATTAGCCATGGCCGTATTCAAATCAATCGGATTAGACTTAGCCTTCGCCAAACAATAATACAACGGATAGCGTTCTTTATAATAACCATTAAAATCACTCAGCATTTCCCCCTTAATAGTATCAACTGGCCACCATTGCAAGCATTGTTGAGCGTTACTCGGGTCGTTCAATAAGCAATAGCCGTATTGGCCGTAGTAATTCGTGTTGTTATCGTTATAACTGCAAGCTTGCGCATTGGCAGTCGGATAAACGCGGCAAGAACGGTTGACTTCATTATCGGTTCCAGCGTTTAATACCGGCTTAACTTCAATTTCGTCCCAAGCTGAATAACCACCCAGTTTAGTATTGTCATAATTCTTTTCCGCATCCGGATTCATATTCATTAAAGCAAAAGACAAATTAACCGATTGATTCAAAACTTTAATACGATATTTTAATTGAGTCCATTGCTGGCCGCTGGCCAATCGCAAGCTATTGTCAAAAATCCAGCCACCATTATCATTGGGATCAATGCTCGTAGAACGCGTACCATCAGCGCTTAATAATTCAACAATTCCCGTATTGGTTATCGGGGCACCCTGTAAACTGGTGAATTTTAATTGCACTTCGGCGCGCGGCTTATCGCCAGTCCTACCATCGGCCTGACCATTTAGATTTTGAGTATTGACCCACAAGGAAACATAATATGAATTGTTACTATTTAATTCGACTGGCTCAGAAATAACCGCATTACCAGCATTAAGTTTCAAATAGTTACTGCCCTCATGGGCGATATTGCCAAGATTACTTAGAGAATAATTATTCGGTATCCAAGTTAATCCGGATTCAGTCGGATCACCAGTACAATTACTGAGATCGGCGCACTTATAATAAGCGCCACTCCAGCCAATCGGTTCGGCTGTTCCGTTGTATCCATTTTCAAAATTACCATTGACCACACTACTACTCTCACCATTTTGCTTCATCATGTCATAATACTTCAAGTTTGCCCCCGCAAAACCAGTTGCTCCCGCAAAGCGCGAAACATTATCAGCCGTGATCATTGTACTCGAAGCGTTGTCGACAAAATCGCCGCATTGGCCATTATCATCAACATAATCGCAAGCCTTAACTTGTAAACAGCGATCATTGACTGAAAAGAAAGGGTTATTGTCATTAGCCTGCGCTTTTTCGTAAGTCGTACAGGTCAGCCAATTACTGCAAGTACGGTTAGGCTTAACCTTCAAAATGGCGTTACTATCACCTTCACTGCCATTAGACAGACTAGGATTAACAGCATTCTGTGCGCCGCTTAATTGCATATTTAATGCAAAGGTGTCCGGCGCTCGATAAGTCAGATAGTCATAGAAGCGCTTAGCGACTGTCGCACTAGTGTTAGGTAAAACCGAATAATCAAGACCATCGCGTTCATTAAAGAGAACACAACCCTTATTGAAATCAACGACACCAGCACACTCAGATTTATTGACTGAATTCTTAGTGGCATAATACACACCAGCAATAGTGATCTTGTCGCCACCGGCACGCGTGTCCTCGTTAAAATCAAAGACATGACCATTTTTGGTAGCAAGATTATAGAAACAATCGGTTTTATTTGGTTCATTAATATAGAAATACGATCCTGACACCTTGCCGCCCAATAAAGCGAAGGTCTGGCCATCAACTGTCTCGCTGGTTAACGGTTGGGAAGCGCAACTACCAGCGATTGGCGTGAAATTCAAACCACCAACAACACTATAACTATAGAGAGTATTGGCTTTCAGTTTAACTTTAGAGCAACTCGAGGTAGCCTGACCATTAACTTGGCAAGCGCTCGACAAGACCTGATTAGTATAGATATAAGGTAGCGGATCAACATATTCGCTACAACCACTCTGGGCAGTCGGACAAGTTCCGGCCCAACCATCATAGCTCGGATTAATCGCCATCGTCACATTATCCACTGGTCCCACTGGCTGACTCTTTTTGACGGCCGGCTCGTAACCAGTGCCCAGAGTCAAATTAGTAGTCGTCGCACACTTTTCTTCGGTACCAGAAACATACCAACCCTCAGCCAAAGTGGCATTCGGACGACCGTAAGCACAAACTTTACCATGTGGATCCTTAAAGTAAGTCGTGGAATCATTAGTAGTATATTGTTCACACCATTGCTCCTCGTGCTTACACATCGAAGTATCGTAAGTATCGGGATCATTTTTTAAAAATAGTGTCGAATAGCCCAGGGTCTGATCCCAGCGATCAATTAGCGGCAAGCCAACTGCCGTACAACCCTTAGCTGAAGCCTGACAAGAGAACTCGGCGCGATTAACCATATAGACAGTTTCGTCGGCCGGCACCGTGACCACGTCAGCATCATAACCATTGACATCCGTTCCTGCATTAACTGTCGTCGCCTCCGGCGCTTCGCTATTGTGGGTATCAACTAATGCCTCACAACCAACGGCTTCCTCGCGACACAACGAAGAGAAAGATCTTAAATACCAAGGATTCTTAAAACGGTCAGAATAGGCTTGGCAACCAACCATCTCACCGATCGAGCAACGCCCGGAAGAAGAATCTTGGCAAGTACCAGAGGCAATCGCTTTTTTGCCATCAGCATCATCCATTCGATTATCACAAGAAATTGGAGTGTACCAAGAATTATCAATCAAATAAACCTTATTGCTAATTTCTTTGAGAATTACATTATCTAAATAAATCTTTTGACCGCCCAAATTGAAAACCAAATACTCATCCACGGCTGGATCCCAAGAAACAAAAACTGGACCCAACTCATAATAACGCCAATTGTTCGTGATTTGCACACGACCACCTAGCAAATTATCACCCACAACACGCGAATAAGTGAAATAATCACTGGCTGGAGCGTCACTGAATTTAATGCTACTAGCGTAATAAGACTGATCACCTTTCGCCCAGAAACTTAAGATGTAGGTTTTATTTTTGGTTAAAGTAACCTTTCTCTGGATATTATCGGAGGCCAAGGCATTAGACAAGGAATTACCGCCCGGGAAAGTGGCTTCGGTCGAAATCTTTAAGCCAGTCTTACCAAGCGGATTACGCATATCAAACCAAGCATCATCCGTGCTCGTACCGGCCGCAAAATCCTGCACATCAATCACATTTCTAACGTTATTGCCTTGATTACCCGTATAAGCGCGGCAACCCTTAGCCGCTGCCGAACAAGAACGCGCCTCAGTCGAAATCGACATATAGACACACTCACTATTCTTATTAAAATAACCATGAGACTCAATACAATCAGCTTGCGCTTGTGCTACTGTCGCCTGAGTTTGAGTGCGACGATAAGGATGGCAGTCAGCCGCCACAGTAACGGTTTTTGACAGTAAGCGATAGGCAATATTACCATTAACATCATACAGCTCGCGACAATCCGGGTTAGTAATCATCTGATCTTGTGAACAGATGGCGGCACTACTGGCATCATCACAATAATTCTGACCCGCTTTGACATTACTACTGTCGAAATATTTCAAATTAGTACAAGCGGCCGTACTAATATTAGATTTCTTAAGGGTATAGGATTTTAATTGATAACCAGTCGTGTCTGATCCTTCCCAAGTATAATAGGCGGCATCATCAGCAGCCGGTTTTTGGCAAGCCCGCAACTCCGAAAAATATTCTTTAACTTCGGCGCCTTGACCAATGACATCTAAGTTGGTGAACTCATCACAACCAGCATCCGCGGCAGAGCAATATTTTACTTTTGAGTCGGCAATAAATTGCTTGAAAGTAGAAGTAGCAAAGTAAGTGCTTTCTTGTTTAAAGACTTGATAGCCAACACACTCTGAACCACATAAATCCAAATTATCAACCACGCCCGGCACCAAAGGATCACCACTCGCCGGAGTATAAGCTTCGCAACCAACCTCTTTTTTGGTACAAACTCCAGAATAAGTTGAGCACATTTCATTTCGATTCTGCAAAACGCTAGTTAACTCTGAAATCGTTTCTGGCCACTTACCGCCCAAGGTTTTATAGCAATTGAAATAATCCGGGGCTTTCTTCAAATAGGAAACTTGATTAGCTAAACGCAAACTCGGATCATAAGCGCTATAGGCTGTGCCACTTAAATTACTTAAAGAAACTTTTTCCAACTTAAAGCTATCAACATTCACCGAGCCATTAACACCGCCAACAGTAAATTTCAAAACCTTGCCGCCCGCCGGAATTTTAAACCAGCAGGAAACACGTTCCAGGTCCGCGCTACTAGGCGCCGCATTTAAATTCAAACTATTAACGCCGCTCGCGACACAATTAGTGTCACTAGCAGCAATCGCTAAGTGATTATCACTAGAGGCCTCAGTAACAAAATATAAGTTCAAATTAGTTTGGGCTGCCACATTAGCGTCCGCTCGAGCGACATCATAAGCCAAATTATAATAATCGTTACTATCAACCGCGACCGATTTATTGAACAAACTAGCCGCTGGAATGGTTGCCCCGCCAGTAGCGTTAGCAATCCAAGCGGAATTCCAACCAGTCAAACCATGTTCAAAACCACCATTATAAATCAAATTGCCACCAGTATTAGCTTTATTACGCAAGAATAAGGAACAGCCATCATCTTGAGCGCTGCAAGTGGCTGCATCACGATCTAGATATAAATTAGAGCTATTAGTTTTATTAGGCGCATTAACCGTGCCAGTAAACAACATAATACTGACCGAGTTCTGACAGGCGGCAGTCATTTTTTGAATTCTAAAATCGTCAAAATATACGTCCGCAATCGAAGCGGCGACAGTCGTAATAGCAATTGTGCTAGTCGAATGTCCTTTGCTGGAAAATTGTAAAACGTATTCTTTCCAATCACCTAAACTGCCGGCCAAGGTGTAACTAATACCCGCCAAATCATCGCTACCCGAGAGCACATTAATCTTCAGTAAGCCAGCCGTCACCGAACCCTTAGCCCAGAATTTTAATGAATAGTTGGCATTATTTTTATCCAAGGGAACATTTTCTAATTTAGTCACCAATTCAACCGGATTATTGGAAGCAACTGTATGTAAAGACGCATTGCCGCTATGTTTTTGATCGGTAGCGCGATAAGCGCGATTACTTAAGTTAAAGTAAGCCAATTCATCAGACCAATATCTCGCATCACCGGCGGTCGCTGATTCTTCGAAACCATTATTAAAGCCTGTCCCGCCAATAACATTCCCCTGTTCATAACAAGCTTCCACCAAACAAGAAACAGCGCTCGGAGCCGTAGTACAGGTATTGCCACTCTTATTGAAGTTACAGGTCTTAGTGCTCGCCTCCCAGTTGCATTTGCTGTCTACCCCGGAACAGAGCTCTGGCGTACAAGTCTGAGTAATTTTTAACCGATTATTAACGCTGGCATTATGATATTGCTTCACTTTCCAACTCGCATCACCGCCAACCGTCAAAACTTGCGCGCCACTACTAAGAGCGTAAAGTTGTAAATCCTTGGCTTCGTTTAAAAACTCTCCATTCCAAATCGCTCCGGCCAAATTAAAATTAGTCGTCAAGGCTTGGCAGCCAACATTTAAATTAGAGCAATTAGAAAAATCAAGTG
Source organism: Candidatus Buchananbacteria bacterium (assembly GCA_903888345.1). Classification (GTDB taxonomy): domain Bacteria; phylum Patescibacteriota; class Patescibacteriia; order 2-01-FULL-39-33; family 2-01-FULL-39-33; genus CAISTG01. Next base: position 23,276 of record CAISTG010000060.1, read on the forward strand.
AGTTCTTTAAGAGCGAACCAGCAGTGCCACTACGACCACTATAAGTTTGACAGGTGTTATAAGCGGCTTGGCAACTATTGCCGACGTCCCATAAGGCGCGCTCTTCTGAGCAATAACCATAGGCCTTACAATTACCTTTACTATCGTCAGCCAAACATTGCTGCTCGTCGGCACAATAAGTATCGCGAGCAATATCACCCGTTTGATTATTGCCCGCTGAATTATGGGCGCCAAAACCCTCGCGGCGGCAAAAAGCTTCATAAACTTTCAAGAGCCAATTAGGATTAACTAAACCCTTAAAAGCATCGGTATTACAATTATTGATTCCCTGCCCATAATAACAATTCATCACTTCACCTAAGGTCCAACGCTTAGCGCTAACGCCAGCAGTTGTGGTCACTTCATTGTTATGGATTTTATTAGCGGCGATTTCCCAACCCACCGGAACAATGCGGTATTTTCTTAAAATTAAAATGCTGCGATAAGGAATTTCTGTTTCTAAGCTGTTGGTCTGACTAATAATCGGCGCGAAAGCGCGACCTAAAATATTGGTGCCATTAGAATCGCTCGGCAAATCTTTGACGTAAGTCATTTTCTTAATCTGCTCCGAAAACGAATTATCAATAACACAGTCAGTAACATTAGGATTTAATTTAGCGCTATCAGAACAGCTGGCCAATTTCAATAAGACATCGTATTTATTACCAACCTTTTCTTTACTCGTAATTAAATTCGCGAACTTATTTTCGGCTCCCGCGGCACCGGAAACGACCGGCGAGGAATTATAATTAAATAAATTAACCAAGGTATCAACGGCATCAGAAGCATTCAGTCCGAGCGGATTAGAATTAGCACCGGTACTACCTCCCGAATTAGTTGAAGCAAACAAACCAGTTTGCAAGCCGCTCAATAATTGCGACACCAAAGTATTGCCAAATTCTTCCACCATATCAGCAGCCGTATTAGTGAAAGTTGATAATCCCAATGTGGTGTTACTGTCGGCAGTTTTGTCACGAAAAGTATTGGCAACCACAGTGCCCGGCGTTAAGATTTTGCCAGCCACATTAGTAATATCCTTCCACAATCCAGTAGTTTCCGCTTTTTTGGTAGCGACATTAACCGCATCACCCACATAAGAATTACGCTCATCAGCCATTTGGATCATAAAAGAAATGTCATTGGCTCCTGGTCGCATAGCATTACGATAATCAACGGCAAAGGAAGCGCTACTAATCGCACCTTCCCAATTGGTCATGATTTTTGAAAAACTACAAGAGGTACTTTTTTGAACTTGCTTATAATTAAGCGCCGTCTGAATCATGAGCTTCACCCGGAAATCTGGCTGACATAAATTGACGCCATATTGAGTGCCAATACCATCGATAAACTGTCCTAAAGCCGAGTCCGCTGTATTTTGTAAATAGGCGCCCCAACCCTCAGTAATAAACAATGGCTGCTGGCCCTTGCCACCGGATGCTACCCAGACGGCTGTGTCATGGGCTACTTGGCGGGAAAAAGTTTTTAAAGCTGATTTAAACGCAAACGCCAAAACTTCGCGTGCTTTGTCTTTGGTTTTAGCTTCGGCAATCAAAGCCAGTACTTGTTTTTTTTGGGCATCATCAGTGGCATCCTTAGTACATTGCGCTCCCGCTACTCCAATAGCATCATCATGTTCTTTACAATTCAAAGTAACGCCAGCCGGCAAACAGGGCACCGCTTTAGCAATATTAAGCATCACCTGACACTTCCCAATCGTACCACCGTCATAGAGTGCTGGCGATTCCACCGCGATCGAATTGATCGAACTAATGGCATCTGCGCCCGCTCGAGCTGATGGCGCAAAAAATAAATTGCCGCCAACAAATAGCAGAAAGAAAATCACTAAGACCTTTGCGAACTTTTTGTTTTTAGGATTGCTAAAAACTACTGGGATCATATTGAAAATTATTGATTGTTTAATTTAGCTTGAAGTTGGGCAATAAAATTTATCTTTAACTGCTCATCAGTCACTGAAGCCAAAACTGAGGCGTCAGCACCGAGATTAGTAATCATTAACTGGCGAATTTGCGCGCCAGTTAGATTCTGTAAATCAGCAGCGCTTTTAATATTTAAAGCCTTTAAATCCAGACTCGTAGAGGTAGAATTAATCGTCTTAACAACTGCAGTTGAGGTGGCCGTAACCGCCTTAACCTTTAATCCTTGTAATCCACTAAAGTCATAGCCCTGACTAGTTAAGGTTTGTACAACATCGGGATTATCGTTCAAATAAGTCGAAAATTCTGTCATAATTTCAGCGTCTGATAATGCACTCACTTCGGTATCGGTCAAACCAGTTTGCTTCATCATTTCTCTAATAACAGCAGGGGTAATAACTGGCGCCGACGCCGTTATAGCACTGCCAGTCAAACTTGGAGCCGCATAAGTCGAGGTGCCAGTATCCGCACCGGCCGAAAAACAAACTTGCCCCTCAGGACAATTGGGATCAGTGCCACGCTTGACCTCATCGCCATCGCTAATGCCATCACTGTCAGAATCGGCAATATAAGGACTTGTGTTGTATTGGTTGACTTCCAAATAATCAGTTAAGCCATCCTGGTCAGTATCAATAGTTTGTTGAGCTAATAACGCTTGTTGCTGCAATTCTGTTGCCGCTGCCTGGTCTTTAGCAGCCTTAGCCAAAATCGTTGAAAACGGATTAGTTAAATTAAAATAAAAGACCAATAAGCCAAAAAGCATGGACCCCAGGCCCACGACGATAACTAAAATTGATCTGAATTTTTCTTGGCGACGCAACATTTCAGACTGAGCCGACCGATTACCATCGGCCAATTCCGACTCTACGCCATTAACGCCAGAAAAATTATTCCAACCACTGTTTTTTTCTTCACCTTCCATGTGAGTTGTGGATAAGTTATGAATTAATTATACCATATTTTAGATTTGTAACCAAGTATATATTAGGACATAAAGTAATAAAATTTTCAAAGCATATTTATCACTTCGCGAGCCATCTCTCTTCGTCAGTACAAGCTTTCATTTTTTTGTCATGACGAGTCTTCATTCTTTGTTATAGCGAGCTTTCATTGTTTGTCATGGCGAGCTTTCATTCTTTGTCATTCCGGGCTTGACCCGGAATCTGAGCCCAATACTCTAAAATAAGATTCTGGCTCAAGCCTGCCTACCGGTAGGCAGGGCAGGAATGACTGGGCGCGATAGGCGTCATCCTGAATAAAATGAAGGATCCCATGTTTAACACACGAGATCCTTCACTCCGCTTCGCTATATTCAGGATGACAGCTAAAGCAATTTAATACTTTTTTTCGGTGGTTAATTTCGTCAAAGCAATCCAATTATCGACACTCAAATCTTGGGCGCGAATATCTTCACGCAAGCCTAACTGCTGTAAAAGCTGCTTTATCTCCTCGCTATTTCTCTTTAAACCGCCTGCTAAATTATTGTGTAATTGCTTCCGTTTCGCGGCAAAGCCAATACGGGCCAAACGAAACAATGCTTTCGGGTCAATGTCAGGCAACTGCTGTTTAACCTTAATCTTAATTACGGCTGAGTCAATTTCCGGTTCCGGCCAAAAGCAAGACCGTGGTACCTCAAATAAAATCTCCGGTTCACCAAAAAATTGCGCCGACAGTGCCAGCAAATTCATCTCGCCCAGCTGCGAGATAATGCGTTTAGCCACTTCTTTCTGAATCATCACGATAATTTCTAATGGCTTCGGACCATATTCCAAAAACATTCGAAAGAATTTAGAAGTAATACTATAAGGCAGATTAGCAACAATCTTAAATTTAAAATCCTGTAACCCCAACTCGCGAAAATTCACCCGCAAGGCATCAGCTTCCACTAATTTAAGCTTTCCCTGTTGTAATGGCTCAGTAAACTGTTTTTTTAAATACACAATCACTTGATCATCCAACTCTACTGCCAACAAATTATCAACTGTTTCTAATAATTTTTCAGTTAATACACCCAAACCCGGACCAATTTCTAAAATTTGGTCAGTCGGCTTCAGGTTAGCGCCAGCTAAAATCTTAGCGATAATATTATCATCAACTAAGAAATTTTGGCCCTTGCTTTTAGTGGGTTTAATGCCATAAGCTTGGCAAAGCTCTTTAACTTTACTAGGTAACATAAACTTAAAATAATAATGAAATCGGTTATTGCAATTGCCATAATACCAGTAAATCTGATATTTATCAACTCGCCACCGATAGTTTTAATGATAAGAAATTGTAAAAAATAGAGCACTAGTGCGTTTTTACCCAATAACTCCAAATCTTGGAGCCAAAAATATCGCTTGACTCGTAAGCCATAAGCCGCCGCGAAACCACTTAATATGCAGCCAAAAATCCAGAGCCAAGTCAATGTTGAAGGAACCCAGTAACCAGCTAAATTATAGTCATAACCAAACAAGAATAACCACCAGCGACCGGTCAAAATCGACAAAAAGAACCAAACTACCAACAAAATCCCACCCCACCAGCCTAAATTTTTTGCCAACCGTGCTTGCGCTTCAGAAGAAAGCAACAACAAATAACGACCCAGGGCAGCACCAAGCAACAACACCAACACCCAAGGATAAAGTGAAAATTCTCCAAAAACTATTTGCGTTAAAATTGAATGCTGAGTCACAGCGAGCTTAATAACTGGGAACAATAACGGATAAGACAACAACAAACCGAAACCAATAGCGACAGCCATCATGATCGACTGTTTTGTTTTCAAATATTTAAGCACCGGATAACTTAACACCAAGCCACTGCCGATTGTTAATAAAATTCGTCCGAAATACCAGGAGCCTTCCAATAGAAAAAAGGCCGCGTTAATAATAATACCAAGTAACAATAACCAGAGGCCACGCCGCCAAAAATAATCGAATTTCAAAGTCTCCCCCGTTGCTAATTTATTCTGCCAAGTAACGGCCGCACTAAAGCCGGCAACAAACAAAAACAGCGGCGCTGCCCAAGTAACCGTCAAATACACTACTAAGTAATTGGCGTAACTAGTTGACGTCGCTGACACCAGATAATGACCGACATGATTAATAATCATGGCCACAATCGCCAGACCCCGCAAAGAATCAAGATAACTGAGTCGCTTCATGTATTAGCGTGCTTTAAAAAATAAATAAAATAAAGACATCACTGCACCCAAAATAAACATTGCATTCCAGCCGGGCGTAAATATTTGTAATAAAATCAAACAAAGCAACATGGCTACAATCTTGCCAATAACCAACGACATCTCAAAAAACACAATCGAGTTCATAACTGAACCTTGCTGCGCCTCTTGATATAAATCGGCGGTGATTGGTAATGCAATAGTATTTTTAGCAACCCGAGAATACACATCGACTGTCGCCACGCCAAACGGATGACGCACCAAGACCTTAAAAACCCAACTTAAAAAATATAAAATCGTGCCATAACGCAACACCCTATTCTTATCACTCTTATCCGTCCAACGACCGACAAATAATAACACTAAGGTCGATAAAAAGATAGAAATAGCCGAAATTAAACCTAATCCCAAATAGTCACTGGCTACTAAAAACATAAAAATCGGCCACATATTTAAAATAATCCACTCTTCCCCATAACCCATATGTGCCAGAAATTTCTTTCCGGTATTCTTCGCAAATAAGCGTCTAAAGGCAGCCCAGTAAGCAAAGGGGTGCGGATCAAATTGCTCCTTAGTAATTAACATGGGTATATTTGAAACTAAAATCAAAACCGATACCACCAAAAATAAAACTTTAAAGCCATAAAATTGTAAAATCAAACCACCAATAAGCGGGCCAGCAATAAACACCAAAGCCTCCAGAATATATAGATTAGATAACTCCCTCCCTTGTTCACCTTGCGAAGAAAACTTAGCAAAATTGGAGTGATAAGCGGGCCAATAGAAAGCCTTAGCAATCGCATAAATAATCATCGCCAGTATAACAGCTGGATAAAACCGATTCATGCCAAACAAAAAGAAATAGAGGGCAATTTGGAAAATTGAAGCTAAGGCAATCGAGTTTTCATAGCCATAGCGCTTCGCAAATTTAGCGCCAAGCGGGACGATAAATAAATAAATTATATAAACTCCCAAGTAGAATAAGGTTACTTGTTCCAAAGCACCCTTCAGTGGAAAAAATTTCGAAAAGAAAACATACAAAAAAACCGGCTCAAAAATCGAGACCATCGCGACAGCGAAATCCAAAATTAGAGTCGCCGTATAAAGTTCGCGCACCTGTCGCGTTAAGCGATGAGCAAAGAGAGAGTTAACGATGTTGAAGGGTTTTGAGAGCATGGCTATTTATTTGATTTTAATTTTTTGTTCCGGTCTTAGTTCCCGTCCCCGCCTTACGACCATTTGAAAATATTGTGCTGATTTTATGCGGGAACGACTCAAAAATTATCGCAAGCGACAGCGTCAGATAATTTTTAGGAGTGAAGCATAATCCGCCGCGGCGGACAGCCATGATTTTCATCCGGTCGCGACTTTTTGGTTACTTTTTCTAATTCAGTCCGTAGCGAAGCGAAGGATAATAATTAAGTTGCCAGCGGAGCTGGCTCCAAAAGAATATAGCCAACCCCGATATCGCCAGCAGGCGATTTGGCTAAGAAAAAGTGACAAAAGTTAATTCATAAAACTAAATTCCCACCTTCGCGGCAATGACGGTACTAAGCGTACTCCCAATCCTACATAACTACAGATCAGAAATGTTGGAATGACAGAAGAAATATAATAATTAGACTGAAAAAAAGTGACAAGAGACAATACTATAAAAATCTCTTCATCAACCGATAACCACTATACAATATTTTATTAAACACCAAATCATAAGCGCCAACATATTTAATTAATCGCGTCTCTGGTGCAAAACCAATTTTAAACCTAGTTACTCCGGGCCAGCGCGCCTCATTGGCGCCCCAGAAATCATAAAACTGGCAACCTTGTTGCTTAGCTAATTTGATCATCTCCCATTGCAAAGTATAAGGTGCCATCTTGTCACGAAATTCATAGTCAGAAGCACCATGCAAATAAACACACCACTGCCCCCAAAATACCATAATATTAGCTGCCAGAGCCTTCCCTGAGGCCAAATTATCACTTCTGGCGAAGACTAATCTTACCCCTGGCACCTTGAGCATTTTCAGGTAATAATCGTGCCTGTGCGTTTTTATGCGGTCACGCGCAGCAGTCTTCTCCATCAGCTCCCAAAACTCGGCGAAATCAGCTTGAGGGTTTTGGCTAACTTGAGCAAAAATCCCATGTCGCTCCCCCACTTTAATATTATAGCGTGTCTTGGACTTCATGTTTTTGAGCAAGTCCGCCTCGCTTAAATTTAAATCTAAAATTAAAGTCTGTTGCGGTTGGACTTCACCAATTAAGCGCAGCTTATTACTTACTAAGTGCTGTGACTCGGCCCAAGCCGGATCAATCCTTAAGAAAAAGGCTTTTTCTGATTGGGAGATTTTTTTTATTTCGGCAAATAGAAATCTTAAAGCGTCGGACCGCAATTCACTGGTCACCGATTTATCCAAAACCGGACCACGCGGGCAATATAAATAACTAAAACCATAAGGTAAACGATGTTTAACAATTAAGGCAACAACCATAACTTCACCATCCACCTCAACTGCCAACCGATAATTAGTCCGACCGCTCGCGACCTGAAAATCACCCCAACCGGCAGATTGCAAAAAACCACCATCTAAACTATTGGCGGCAACGAACAGGTCCCATTTTTCGGGTGTTAAGTTTTGATTTAAGTTGAAATTCACCTTTTTACTATAACATATTTTGTGCTCAATAAAAAGCTGACAACCAGCGAATCATTTAATCAACTTTAATTAAACGTCTTCAGGGTTGAAAAATATGCCGAAATATGCTATGCTATAAAAAGTTAAATCAATAAACCCCACTATGGAACGGAATTTACCGCAAGTTGTCATTATTGGAAGAGCCAATGTCGGCAAATCAACCCTATTTAATCGTATAATTGAACAAAAGAAGGCTTTGGTGTCCCCAGTTTCTGGAACCACACGTGACCGTAACATTGGTGTCGCCGAATGGCGCGGTCGCAAATTTCAAATTACTGATACTGGTGGCTTAGATATCGACCTCAATGAAGAAACTGATAAGGAAATCGCCAAAGGAATCATTAGACAAGCTGAAACTGCTGCTAAAACTGCAGATTTGGTATTGTTTGTTATTGATGCGATGACTGGCGCCACTCCGGCTGATCGTGAATTATACAAAAAAGTAAAAAAATATTTAAATCCGGATAAAATCATCTTTATTGCTAATAAAGCCGAGAGCGCTCGTAACAATAAATATGACAACAGTATTTTCAAATTGGGTCTCGGTGAACCAATGTATTTATCAGCTTCTTCTGGATCCGGTGTTGGTGATTTACTTGATGAAGTCTTAAATAAAATTCCTAAAAATAAAACTGACAAGGGCGCCGAAAATGCTTTCCCTACTATTAAAGTCGCCTTCTTGGGTCGACCCAATGTCGGAAAATCTTCCCTTTTAAATGCGATCTTAGGCGAAGAGCGCGTCATTGTTTCTCCAATTGCTCACACTACTCGCGAAGCGCATGACACTGAATTCTTTTATAAAGAACATCGCTTTGTAATTGTTGATACCGCCGGCTTACGCAAAAAAGCTAAAGTTGAAAAAGGTGGATTAGAAAGAAAATCGGTCGATAAATCATTACAAGCGATCGCTCACTGTGATGTTGCGGTTTTAGTGACTGAAGCTGATAAGACAGTTGATACTCAAGACAAAAAAATCACCCAGGCAATTTTAGAATCCGGCAAGTCCGTGATCATTGTCGCCAACAAATGGGATCTAGTAGAAAATAAAGAAACCGATACTATCAATTCTTATGTCGATTACTATCGCTTAGAATTCCCTTACCTCTGGTGGGCACCATTGATTTTCGTTTCCGCCAAAGACGATGTGCGTTGCCGCAAAATTTTAGACATGGCGATTGAAACCGCCACATCCCGCCATATCACGATCGCCAATTCAACTTTAGATAAATTCTTAAAACAAAAAATCAAACAGCATCGTCCGAGCCGCGGCAAAGGCTTAAAGAATCCTTATATTTACGAAATCGAACAAGAATCCACCAATCCTCCGCGTTTCATTATCTATGTTAATGATCCAATGATTCTACATTTCTCCTATATCCGCTTCCTGCAAAATAACCTGCGTGATCAATTTAAGATTATGGGCACACCAATCCAAATTGAAGTTCGTAAATGGAATCCGAAACGAGAAAAAGAAAATAAACCACAAAAAAAACGTAAGCGACATCGAAACTACTAACTATGAAGAGTGTCGATTTAAAAAAATATATTTTAGACTTACCACAAGACAAAATTGCTTGGCTTTTTGTTATTATCTATTCCTTGCGGGCACCGACCTACTACTTGATCGGCTTCATAAATGCCGGATATTCCTGGTGGTATACCGCAGAAATTTTAAGGATAATTTACTGGACCTTCAGCTACTTTCTAGCTGGCATTATGATGATATTAATATTAATCTTACTAGGTTGGCTACTGAGTTTGATTCTTAAACTTATAAAGAAAAATGTCGAACTAAAAAAAATTATAAATCTTACGTTTTTTTCTTCGTTAATTTACACCATCCCAATTACTGTCTACTCTGTATATTTGGAAATTTTACCCTACTTTACTGGTCGCAATGTAGATTTTCAAATTATGCATTTTAAAGTCTTTCCCCTAGTAGATCAATTTACCACAATTTTGTGGCTGGTTCTTTTCCTTTACGGGCTTATCATCACTATTAAAAATCAAAAGCGAGTATGAAATTAATCGTCGGCCTGGGCAATCCCGGCAAACAATATCAGAATACTTGGCATAACATCGGCTTTGCCACTTTAGAAGAATTGTGCAAACAATTCGGTTTTAGTGATTTCAAAAAATCAGTCAAATTCAAGGCGGAAATTACCAAAGGCGAAGTTGCCGGCGAAACCATCATCTTAGCGAAGCCGCAAACTTTTATGAATAACTCGGGCTTAAGCGTCGCCGCCATTGCTAATTTTTATAAAACTAAAACAACGGATATTATTGTAGTTCAAGACGACTTAGATTTAGTGGCCGGCAAACTTCGCCTGGCTAAAGATTCTTCCGCTGGCGGCCATAACGGTATTAAATCAATTATTGAACACTTGGGCACCAAAGATTTTATGCGAGTTAAAGTTGGCATCAAAACTGAATTGCTAACCAAAGTTGATCCGGCTGATTATGTTTTAATGGCTTATAAAAAGATCCCTGAAATTTCTAAATTAATAAAAACCGCTGCGGAAGCAACGGCAACTATTATCGAAACTGGACTCGCCAAAGCGATGAATAAGTATAACTAGTTATTTTCTAAAATAAAAAAATGGCACTGAGATTACTGTCTGCCAGCTTGGCGACAACTGCCAGGAGGGGGGCAATTACCGTAAGTTAACAGACAGAAACCTAAGGGCCATTTATTTAAACCGCATAAACAATACTTCAAGGACGGCTTTAAATTACGTGGGTATCTTACCAAACTGACCCGCCCCTGTCAATAGACCGAAATTTAACTCTTTTACTCATGGAGGACTTAAAATATTTCCTGGCTTTTGGCCAGATTTCCGGCTTCGGCCCACTCAAATTCAATCGTCTCTTGACCCATTACTCAACTCTGGGTGAGGCTTGGTCCATTAATCTACCGGAGTTAATGGCAATAGGTTTTACTGAAAGCGAAGCTGACAAAATCATAATCAGCAGATCAAACATCAACCCCGATGAAGAGTTTGCCAAATTAAATAAGCAAGGAATTTCTGCCATCACCATTAAAGATTCAGCTTATCCAAAAAACCTTAAAGAGATTTATGATGCACCGGCGGTTCTATATTATCGCGGCAATCTCAATTGTTTAAACAACGAATGTTTGGCAGTAGTGGGGGCGCGTAAGCACACTCCTTATGGTCAAATGGCGGTTGATAAAATTATCGAACCACTGGCTGCGGCAGGACTAACCATTGTTTCCGGTTTAGCCCTAGGGATTGATGCCCTCGCCCATCAAGCGGCGCTTAAAGTTAATGGCTTAACTGCTGGCGTCTTAGGTTCTGATTTGCAATGGACCAATATCGGACCCAAAACTAACACTCGCTTAGCTGAAAAAATATTGGAGAATAACGGCTGCCTCTTATCAGAATTTTCAATAGGCACAGCTGCCAACAAAACAACCTTTCCCCAGCGCAATCGTATCGTCTCCGGTTTATCTCGCGGCGTACTCGTAATTGAAGCCGCCGAAAACTCAGGGACCTTAATTACTGTTAATCATGCTCTAGACCAAAATCGCGACATTTTTGCTGTGCCGGGCAATATCTTTAGTCCCTATTGCGAAGGCACCAATAACCTGATCCGTAAGGGCGCCAAAATCACCATCAACGCCGACGATGTCTTGAATGAATTTAACCTAGCTCCGCAGCTAAAGTTAAACAAGAAACCTGAGCCACTACAACTTGATACTGAAGACGCCCTGATCGTCAACAACCTCAGTTCCGAACCACTACAACTTGACAAACTAGCTGAACTATGCCAGATTAGGATTAATTCCTTAAATTCTAAACTAATGTTGCTAGAACTAAAAGGAGTAATTAAGAACATCGGCAATAATCAATATATCAAATTAAATTAGCATACTTATGTCAAATAAATTGCTCATCGTCGAGTCTCCGGCCAAGGCCAAGACCATCAAGAAATACCTTAATAATGAATACGAAGTTAAGGCTTCGGTTGGTCACATTCGTGATTTACCTAAATCTAATAAAGGCGCGATTGATATCGAAGCTGGTTTTGTGCCGCATTACGAAATCTCTCCCGGCAAAGAAAAGGTAGTCGCTGAATTACGCGCCTTAGCTAAAGACGCTGATGAAGTACTGCTGGCAACCGATCCTGACCGCGAAGGTGAAGCGATTGCATGGCATATCAAAGAAGCGATCGGACTAAAGCATCCGAAACGCGTGGCTTTTCATGAAATTACCAAGGAGGCCGTCATCGAAGCGATGAAGCACCCGCGGGACATTGATGAAAATTTAAAAGAAGCCCAAGAGGCTCGTCGCGTTTTGGACCGTATTTTCGGTTATGACTTAAGCGGTTTACTCTGGAAAAAATTACGTTACGGCTTGTCCGCCGGCCGGGTTCAATCTCCCGCTCTAAGAATTCTCGTCGAACGTGAAAAAGAAATCCGCGCCTTTATTCCAGAAAAATATTATATTATTGAAGCGGATTTTGAAACTCCTAATAAAGAACCAATCAAATTCCATTGCCAAGAAGAAGTTAAGGACGGCGATCGAGCGACCGCCATTGTTAAGGCTGCTCCAAAAGCCGATTGGAAAGTCGGTTCAGTGGACGTTAGCGAAGGCACCAAACGCGCCAAAGCGCCGTTTATTACTTCGACTTTACAACAAGCCGCTTCTTCCCGTTTGGGTTACTCCCCGTCTATCACGATGCGTTTAGCCCAGAAACTCTATGAAGCCGGACACATTACCTATATGCGTACCGACTCTACTAACTTGTCGGGCCAAGCCATGAAGGAAATCAATACTTATATTATTGATAACTTTGGTAAGAATTACGCCAAGCCCCAAAAGTTTTTAACTAAATCCAAAAATGCGCAAGAAGCTCATGAGGCCATTCGCCCTTCTCATATCTCACTTAAAGATGCTGGCGCTACTCCGCAAGAAAAGAAACTCTATAATTTAATTTGGCGCCGCACCGTCGCCTGTCAGATGGCCGATGCTAAACTCAACAAAACCAAAGTCATTGCTGTTAGTTCTGATTCAACCTTGCCAGAGTTCGGTGTTAATGGTTCCTTTATCACTTTTGACGGTTGGTTAAAAGTTGATCCTAAGGCCGCTGGCGAAGAAACTTTACTGCCAAAATTAATCGCTGACGAAGTACTCAAATTATTTGGCATTCAAGATACAGAAAAAGAAACTGAACCACCACACCGCTATAGTGAAGCTGGTCTAGTTAAGGAATTAGAAAAACGTGGTATTGGCCGTCCATCTACTTATGCCGCGATTATCAGCACTATTGTCAAACGCGGTTATGTCGAGAAAGAAAATAAATCCTTAAAGCCAACGGATACTGGTGAAGTTGTCGATCAATTCTTAGAAGATAACTTTGGCGAATACATTTCTGATACCTATACTGCTCAACTTGAAGATGAATTGGACGAAGTCGCCAAGGGAAAATTAACTTACCTAAAATTATTGACTGATTTCTACAAGCCGTTTGAAAAAGATATCAAGAGCAAAAAAGATATCGAAAAAATTTCAAACTTGGGCGATGCTCCCGAAAATCTCAAATGTCCCGAATGTGGTGCGAGCATGATTATTAAATTAGGTCGCGGTGGTAAATTCTATTCTTGCTCTCGCTTTCCTGATTGTAATGGCGCGATGGCACTTGACGGCAAAGTCTTAGCCGCACCAGTTTCCACTGGCGAGAAGTGTCCGAAGTGCGGCAAGGGTGATTTAATTGAACGGGATGGTAAGTACGGCAAGTTCATCGCCTGTTCTAACTATCCGAAATGTAAGTTCATCAAAAAAGATGAGGCCGCCGAAGCCGAGCGCATGAAAGCGAATGACACTGGTGTCCAGTGTACCGAATGCAAAAAAGGCACCATGGTAGAAAAGCGCGGACGCTTCGGTGTTTTCTATGGCTGTTCTAATTATCCGGATTGCAAAAACATCATTAAAACCAAACCGACCGGCAAACTCTGCCCAATGTGTGGCAAACTAATGATGGAAGGCACCAAAACTATCCCCGAAAGATGCTCTGATAAAACCTGTCCAAATCACAACCCACAAAAGTTAAACCCAGTTAAATAAACACTCATCCGTATTTATATATAATTGACGATCAGGCGCCTCGTAATCCATTAAGATATAGTCATTACGAAACGCTATTTAATAGGGTAAATAAATAGATTACAATAAAAAACTCCCACTCAATTGAGTGGGAGTTTTGTTTATCAAAGTCTAATTTGTTATGGTCACACTATCGATGGGAAAATTAGATAAATATACTCCGCTTAAACCGGACACACTTGCATTATCATCATTCCATAAGAAGCTAGCGCCATTAGATAAACCCACGGTTACTGCTGCCGTACCTGCACTACCCAAAGAACCAGAAATCTCACCGTATAAGGACAATACCGTACTGCTGGCCTGTGAGACAGCATAACCACCATTAAAAATAAAATCTGCTATTTTACCGGACTGAGAAAATGACCCGGTAGCCACGGTTACGCCCTGATTGTTTTTTAGAACAAGTTTATTGACTAGGACGTTGGCCGAGGAATTGATAACGAAATCCATCTGATTTATTTTTATCGCTCCATTAGTTGAAACGTTAACCGAGGCTAATTTAACCGTACCATTATATAACCTATTGCTAACTGAATTCAAATTTATTATCGGTAAACTGGCCACCGGAAACATAGGAGCAGATACCGCAGAGGCAGCCTCAGGGACATAAGTAGCGACTCGCATGGTAGCGTCATGCCATTTTACGCTATCAAGCTGTAAATAATAATACTGCCCCGGTTTGATTCCTCCATTGCCAACAGCATTAATAGCAACTCCGACCGCAACATCTTTACCACCATAGCTGGCGGGCACAGTCAAGTTAAGTCCACTAAATATAGCCTGATTGTTTACTACAGCAACAGTGCGACCATTAAAAGTAACTGAGGTAACCGGACTATCACCAAGACTAACTGAGGTGCCATGAATGCTAAAAGTAACCGCATCAATTGTTAGGCCTGATTTTTTTGTTAAAAAATTATAAGATATCAAATTATTTTGATTTGATTTTCCCAGTACATATTGACTCAGTAGTAATGTTGACTCTTGCCTTTTAACACTAATGTCAGCCACACAACTACCACTTGCACAACCATTAGCACAAGCTATTCCAGTCGATAAAACTTGACCATTACTACAATAATATTCGGTTAACTGATTGGCATCAAAGCAAGAATCTTGGACATTAACACTAACTCCATTCATAAATCCCACCGTGGTTCCCTTAACATAAGGGTCACTTGTGCCCGAAATATAGGGGAAGGTAGTTGAGCTCAAATCCGAATCAAAACAAACTGGGATAGGATTTTTAACACAAGCGCCACTCACACAGCCATTCTTACAAAGATAGTTCCAACCACCAACCGCATATTTAGTGCTCGAAGTAATAACCGCTCCGGAAGAAGAAACTACTGGATAAGCAAAACGATCCATGACGCGGCAACGCTTATCAGTCGGCGCACAAGAAGCAACGGCAGAAGAGCCGACGTATCCTAGCGAACCATAAATATCAATATAACACTGATCTTTCAAGGCAACATATTTTGTCGCATCCTGACAACGGGCAGTACTAGCAGTAAAAGGATCAAATTTAATTAAATTATTTGTCGACGTCCCGTAAGCCGCCACAAAACCAGCTGACGGATAAATTTGAGAGTAATCTAAAGTAACGGCGGCACTGTCACCATCAGTACATTGCGACCAATCAAACAAGATCGGCGGATTATTTTGACCTGACAGATTAATGATGCCAGCAGCCATTGAGGTACCAAAAGCACCCAATAAAACAACGCAGCAAATCATGAGGGTCGCTAAAACGATTTGGTTTTCAGTACGAACCAAAGTAGGGGTCGCCAACTGTACTGGCCGCGGTGCTAAGGGCACGCTAACAGGATCACTGAAAGAGCGAGTCGCTCTGGGTTTAATCCCACTGACTCGGGCGGGAGTTTTACGGGGCATAAAATTTGTTTTAATAATATTACAAAAAAATTAACGTTAGTATTAGTCGTGGACCACTCTTACATTACCCATTCCGCCACCACCGCTTTAACATCGCGGGCGGAAACTTTTAACTTTGTCGCTGGTGCCTTGAGATTACTTAATCGCACTCGACTACAAGCCTCATCAATAGCATCAATGGCTTTGTCGGGATAAGATTTGTTTTTTACATTCTTGGTGCCAGTGATTGCCATCTTAAGAGCCGAATCATCCACAATGACATTGTGATATTGTTCATAAACCGGCTTAATGCCCCGTAAAATCATTTCTGTCTGCTCATTATTAGGCTCAGCAACAAACACTGGTTGCAATCTTCTATCTAAAGTCTTGTCCTGTTTAATATATTTCAAGTATTCTTCTTTGGTGGTAGCACCAACAACTTGCAACTCACCACGAGCCAACAGCGGCTTCAAAATATCCGCAGCATTAATTGCTCCTTCCGCCTGTCCCGCCTCCGCCAAGATATGAATTTCATCAATAAATAAAATGATACTACGTTTGGCAGCTAAGATTTCATCAACTACCTTCTTCAAACGCTGTTCAAACTCGCCCCGATACTTGGTGCCAGCTAGAATGCCAGCCAAATCCAACGCTAAAACGCGCTTCCCGTAAAGCGCACTCGAAACTTGCTTGGCGACGATACGTAAAGCTAAGCCCTCAGCAATAGCTGTTTTACCTACCCCTGGCGCTCCAACCAAAACCGGATTGTTCTTACCACGTCGTGATAAGATTTCGACAACGCGTGAGATTTCATGTTCTCTACCAATAACCGGATCAAGTTTTTTGTCTGTCGCTAGTTGGGTCAAATCACGAGCATACTTTAATAAGGTCGAGCTAGAAGAAACTCGCTCACCCGCCCCCTTGAACCAGCCGCCTTGTTTGTACATTGACCATAAAATTCCACCCAGCACAACAAGGATAACGACTAAAGAAAAATATTGGTTCATAAACGATGTTTGTATAAATAACTAATTATATTATAGCACGTTTTATTAAAACATTAAATCAGTAAATATTTATCATAAATCATATAACATGAATCATGTAAGAATATAACATGGAACTGAACCGTGCTCCATCTTCCATGTTTTGTTTTCTATGTTCTGTGTTTCCTGCCCCCAGTGGACGAAAACCGAAATCTTCACTATAATACCTATACTCATATGTCAGACATCAATCCCCAACAAGAGTTCGAAAAACTCCTTACTACCATTAAAGACAACCAAATTGCTGGCGATTTGGAGTTATTGCGATTGGCTTATGATTTTGCTTTTGATGCCCATGCCGGCCAGGTTCGCGCTTCCGGTGAACCCTATATTATCCATCCCCTGGCCACCGCTCAGAAATTAGCGGAAATGAAGTTGGATATGCCAACGATTATGGCCGGACTACTACATGATGTACCGGAAGATACCAAAGTTACTCTCAAAGAAATTGAAAAGAATTTCGGTGTGGAGATTGCCAAACTAGTCGAAGGCATTACCAAGTTAGGCAAACTGAAATATCGCGGCATGGAACGCTACGCCGAAAACTTACGTAAAATGTTTGTCGCGATGTCTGAAGATATTAGAGTGATCTTAATTAAGTTCGCTGATCGTTTACACAATTTAAAAACTTTAGACGTCCTGCCTCCAGATAAGCAATTCCGTATCGCTAAAGAAACTCTAGAGATCTACGCCCCGATTGCCGATCGTTTGGCGATCGGAAAAATTAAAGGTGAACTCGAAGACTTAGCTTTTCAATACGTCTATCCAGAAGATTACAAATGGATTACGACGATTATTCCGCGCGAATATAAAATCAAAGAAAAATATTTACAAGAAGTTAAAGATAAGGTCAAGAAAAAATTAGCCGAAGAAAATATCGTCATCGATGAAATTTCGGTTCAAGGACGAACAAAACATTTATACAGTTTATACAAAAAGCTATTACGGCCGCATATCAATCGTGACCTTAATAAAATTTACGACCTGATCGCCTTGCGTTTAATTGTGCCTACTGTTGTTGATTGCTATGGCGCCCTCGGCGTCTTGCATGGCATGTTTCGACCAATGCCGGGACGTATTAAGGACTACATTGCTAATCCGAAACCCAACGGCTACCAATCATTGCACACCACCGTCTTTACTGATGATGGTGAAATTGTTGAATTCCAAATTCGTACTCGGGAAATGCATGATCAAGCGGAATTTGGTATCGCCGCTCACTGGAACTACAAGGAGACTGGCGGCAAAACTACGGCCAAGAATATTAAATGGCTCGAGGAATTAGTTAAATGGCAAAAACAAATCACGGATAACGACCAATTCTTACAAACAGTTAAATTGGATGTCTTCCAAAATCGAATTTTTGTCTTTACGCCCAAAGGCGATGTTATTGATTTGCCCGAAGGTGCCACGCCAATTGACTTTGCCTATCACGTCCACTCCTCGCTGGGTGATAAATGTGTTGGTGCTAGAGTCAACGAACAACTAGTCAATCTTGGACATCAACTGCAATCTGGTGATATCGTCGAAATTATCACCGACAAAAATCGTAAAACACCGAATCCTGATTGGGTCGATACCGTTAAGACCTCGATGGCTAAGAGCAAAATTAGAGCCGCCATCAATAAAATTAAGTTAAAATAAAAAACGATTCGCCGCGGCGAATCGTTTTTAAAAGTTCAATTATGGCATAAAATACGAATCGGGAGTTGTCAGTAGAGCATCAGGAAGCTGAAGATCATTGGGTATTTCCACGCCAGCAGTGTTAATGTTCTCAATCACGCAAGAAGCCATAGCACCCTGCCATAAAGCTCGAGTTACTAATTCGGATAATTCCCTTTTGGTCAACTTTACTTTCTGCTGTCGCAATCCATCGTTAGCAGTGACCTCAAACATGGCAATATCTCCTATTGGTTGTTTAAAATTTTCTTAGGTAATCTTCCTTAAAATCTCGTGTAGCTCCTCATTACTAAAGAACTTAATGGTAATTTGACCAGACCCACCATGGCGGCGAATTTCTACTTTAGTGCCTAAAGCCGCTGCGACCTCATTTTCCATATCTTTTATTTCGGGATCAAACTTTACATTACGCAGATGCTTTTTGACCACAACTTCCTTAGACGCCTTCTCTGCTTCACGCACCGATAATTTACCTTCAATAATGCGTCTCATGCCTTCGAGTTGGTCCTCGATTGGCAAGCCTGCCAAAGTTCGCGCATGACCTTCCGACAATTTACCTTCCATGATGGCCTTTTTCACTTCATCGCGCAAAGTCAGTAAGCGGATAAAATTATTAACCGCCGAAAAACTTTTGCCGACTTTTTTGGCCAGCTCCTGACGTGATAAATTAAATTCATCCTCCAATTTCTTGTAAGCCATCGCGACTTCGAGCGCATTTAAATCCTCACGCTGTAAATTTTCAATCAGCGCTAATTCCATTTTCTTTTGTTCATCAAAATCACGAACAATAGCGCTAATAGTTTTAAAGCCGGCCAACTTCGCCGCTTTTAAACGGCGTTCTCCTGCAATCAACTCATAAACGTCAGCTGATTTTTTGCTCACCACAATCGGTTGAATTAAACCATGCTCTTTGAGGGAGTCGGCTAATTCATTTAGAGCTTCTTCAGCAAAAACTTGGCGTGGTTGATGTGGGCTCGACATGACTTTACCAACCGGCAACTGCACAATCCGTTCATCAGTATCTAAAACATCATGCAAAGGACTAGATTCGGGGATTTGAATACTAGTCGACATGACGTCACTAGGTTTTTTATTAGGGATTAAAGAGCTAAGGCCTCTGCCCAAGCCCGAAGGTCGAGATGACATATGATAAGTCTAAAGTTTAAAGTTAAAAGTGTTTAAAGTGGACAAAGAAGAAGTTTAGAACTTTGCCTGGTCGTTATCAGTTAAATATACAAACTCTCTGGCTAAGCGTTCATAAGCTTTGGCACCACGAGAATTTGGATCATAGTTTAAAATTGATTGACCGTGACTTGGCGCTTCGGATAATCTAACACTACGTGGAATAACTGAGCGGAAAATTTTATTAGGAAAATAATTATATAATTCTTTGAGAACATCATTGGCTAAACGATAACGACTATCATACATTGTTAGTACTACTCCCAAAACATCGAGTTCTGGTTTCAAGTTTTCTTTAATTAAATTAATAGTCTCAATCAGCTGCCCCAACCCTTCTAAGGCAAAATATTCGGCCTGAACTGGAATTAAAATTTGATCAGCAGCAGTCAAGCCATTTAAAGTCAGCAAACCTAAGGAGGGTGGATTATCAATTAATATGAAATCATAATCATTTTTGATATCAAGCAAATTATCATACAGCCGAAACTCCCGGCGATCCATATTAACGAATTCTACATTGGCTCCTGATAGTGCGGTGGTCGAGGGCGCTAAATGAAAACCTTCGTGACCCGTCTCCACTTTAACGTCATGAAAGGAATGCGGACCAGTCAAAACTTCATAAACACCGCGCTCCAAATTCTTATCAATACCTAAGCCCGAAGTGGCATTGGATTGCGGATCGAGGTCAATCAAAAGAACCGACTTGCCAAGTTTGGCTAAGTAGGCTGCTAAATTGATCGAGGTAGTGGTTTTGCCCACACCCCCTTTTTGATTAACGATTGATATAACTCTTCCCATAACAAGGATATTATAGCATAAAGCGCTGGCCAAGGCAAAGCTAATACTTATCCCAAACTCGGTACCAATCCGAGGTTGACAAAAATTGTGTTTTAATATAAAATAAGTATACCGATTTATTTATGCCCGAGTGGCGGAACTGGTAGACGCGCACGACTCAAAATCGTGTAGGTACCCCCTGTGAGAGTTCGATTCTCTCCTCGGGCATATAAAATTTATTATCGCGGGGTAGAGCAGTCTGGCAGCTCGCCTGGCTCATAACCAGGAGGTCATTGGTTCGAATCCAATCCCCGCAACATATAAGCTAGTCTCTAAAGTCAAAAGCCCATCAAGTCAATAAAGTTTTTCTTTTGAGACCAACATGACTTTTGACTTTTAGCTTTAAAAATTTAATTTGGCAGGGTAGCTCAGTGGTAGAGCAGAGGACTCATAAGCCTTTGGTCGGCGGTTCAATTCCGCCTCCTGCTACCAGATTTTTTTTGGACTTTCAAATCAACGATCAGAAAAACCAACAGGAGCAGCTATCATGAAAATACAGGAATTAGTGACTAATGTTATTGGTTATCTTGTTTCTAGCAACGACGAACGCGTTGTGACTTTTGTGCGGGGCGAACATATGTTTGTTTCTGGCACCTATAATAGCGAACCGGAAACGCAATTTCTGCAACTCGTTGAACTACCCGCGCCGGTGGCACCAGGAACCATTGTATCACAAGAGCAATATGAACGATCCATGCCACTAATCAGAATCGAATTCAATGATCTCGGTTCATTAGAGGCACTAGAACGGGCCATTGCCGTGATAAGGAAAAGACTCACTCCAGCTACTGAAGCCACTGAACCATGATTGCCCCGCCTAAGTTCAAGCCACCGCCCTTTCAGGAAAACTTTGACCTCTTGGAGCGAGCCAGAAAAAAAATAACTGGCGCCAACAATCACAGACTAAACGGGCTAATTGCCACATATCGAGTGGCGGTTGCTATAGTCAAATATGCACGAGACCAAAAAGATTACGAAGAAATTTTAACAAAAGTCAGAGAAGCTGAAACTGACTTATTAAATAAAATTGAAAGTTGAATACCGACACGCGATTAGCCACAATGGTTAGTCGCTTTTTTATTTTCCGCCAATTTGCTATAATATAGGTATATGTTTATAACCGTTCACGCAGCTGCCGGCGCTATTGTCGGCACTCAAATCAGTAATCCCTATTTAGCCTTTATCGCCGGAGTCGGCTTGCATTTTATCATGGACATCATCCCCCATGGTGATCGCGAATTAGGCAAAAGATTTTTTGGTTTACTCAACAAAAAACTAAGTGAGGAAGAAAAACTAAGATCCCTAGCCGCCTATGGCGTCATGGATTACTTAGTCTTGATCTTTTTCCTTATCTATTCTTTTAAGAATTTTTATTTTGCCAAAGACGATGGAGTCATCTGGGCCATGATTGGTAGTATTTTGCCTGATGTGCTCGTAGCTCTTTATATGCTCACTAAATATAAATGGCTAAAATGGTTTTTTGACTTCCATCACTGGGTCCACCATCTAATTATCGGTCGTCTCAAACATGACATTCACCTCAAGACTGGCATCATCATGCAACTCATCGTGTTCATTATCCTGCTATTAGTCCTCAATTATATCAATAACTTTAGCCCATTAATTTCCTTTTAATCAGAAGGCTATCTTAAAAAACATTCGAATCAGTTTACATAAACTGATTCGAATGTTTTTTATAGTTAATATTTCGGCACCAGCTCAAATAATCGTACCAAGAACCCGATTAACCTCTTCAGCACTACTCTCCCAAGCGAACTGTGACGCTCTCAAATGAGCCTCAGACTTGAGCTTTTCATAACCCGCCGAATTATGCGTTATTTCTTGCAATACCCCTAAAATCGAAGATTCTGACCCGCTATCGATATATAATGCGGCCTCGCCGCCAATTTCCGGTAAAGCGGAATTATTAGCCAAAATCAATGGTAGGTTAAATTGTAGCGCCTCAGCGGCAGGCAAACCAAAGCCCTCATATTTCGAAGGCAAAATCAGTGCGTAAGCCGATTGATATAAGGCTACCTTTTCTTCATTACTAATAAAACCAAGATACTTAATTTTTTCTTCTCCCAATGTCTGATTAACCGACTTGATAGCGGCAAAAATTTCTTCATTTTTCCAACCGGACTTCCCTGCCAGAACTAAATCAAAATCATTATTGCCCGCCTGAACAAAATTTTTGTACGCTGCAATTAATAATAATAAATTCTTGCGTGGCTCAATCGTGCCGATGAACAAAAAATATGTCTTTGTCTCGAGGCCTACTGGAATTGCAGAGCTTACAAGTTGACGATCATAATCAAAATTACCACCCTCGTAAACAACCGTAATCTTAGTAGCGGCAATTTTAAATATCTCCATGATGTCATTTTTAGTACTCTGTGAGACAGCAATAATCTTGCTAGCGCGTCGCAATGAGACCGGCACCAGTATCCGACGATCGAGACTAATAGCTGAATCGGGAAATAACTCAGGTATTTTATATACAGCTAAATCATGAACCGTCACTACTGATCTTCTGAAATATAATAGTGGGATAATATTAGCCGGAAACCAACAAACATCCAGCTGCTGCCACCACATCACTATTGGCACAATCAATTGCGAATAGACTAAAGGTAAATACTTTTTATATTTATAAAACGGTAAAATTATTACTTTAACATTAGGCTGGCGATAATTTTGCGCCGTCGCTGCATCAACAAAAAACAGCACGAACTGATCGTCGCTGTTTTGTTCGATTAAATGTTTTACAATTTGCCGTGTATACTCGCCGATGCCAGCTGGCTCGGAGATAGTACGGCAATCGATGCCAATTTTCATTTACTTGAGAAGTTTTTTGAATCTTGCACTATCCTTAAACGGCCCAATGACCGCTAAATTTGCTTTCTTAAAATCAAAAATTTCTTCGGCCACTGCCTTAACTTCGCTAGCCTTGACTGCCATAATTTTCTTTAACTTTTCCGCTGGAGCAACTAAAGGCTTGCCTAACAATTCCAAATTACCGTAGTACTGCGCGATCGACATGGAGTCTTCTAAATCAATCGCTGTCTTGCCAGCAATATATTCCTTAGCGCGCTTTAATTCTTCTTCGGTTACTCCCACTTTCAGCTTATCTAACTCAGTCATAATCGCTTTAATCGCGAAATCAATGCGCGCCTTATCCAGTCCAGCCTGAATCACCATCGCTCCCCGATCTTCGTATAAATTCGGCCACGAGCGGATAAAATAACATAAACCATTCTTCTCGCGAATATTAATAAATAGTCTCGAGCTCATATTACCACCAAGAATAACGGACATTAATTGTAAGGCATAATTACGCTTGTCAGTCTGCGAAAAAGCTGGGAAACCCAAAGCTAATTGTACTTGTTCGGTATCTTTATGCTTCACGGCAACCTGCGGCGTCTTTTGTGTGGCGACTGATTTAATTATTTTAGACTTAGTCCCCTTCTTAATGTCGAATTTCGCTTTAATTTCTTGAACATGTTTGTCGGTAAACTTACCTGCCAAAGCAATGACTAAATTAGAGCCGTTATAAAAATTATTTTTATATTTCATCATCGAAGCGCGAGTGACGGCGCGAACAGTCTCACGGCTACCGGCAATTTGATGTCCCAGCTGCGAGCCAGTAAACACCATTTCTTCTAAAACCTCTTCAATAAACATCATCGGATTATCTTCATACATATTGATCTCTTCGACAATCACGCCTTTTTCTTTCGCTAATTCTTCCGCATCAAATTTAGAGTTAATTAACATGTCAGATAACATATCAATAGCGAGTGACAGATGACGGCTGTCAGATTTGATGTAGTATCCTGTAACATCTTTACCAGTATAAGCATTATATTCTGCACCAATACCATCCAACTCTTTTGATAAATCCAAAGTCGTTGGGCGCTTCTTGGTGCCCTTAAACATCATATGCTCCACGAAATGCGAAATACCATAAATCGGCTTAGTCTCCTGGCGGCTGCCAACCTTGGTCAAAACCAGCAAACTAGCGGTTTGCGTTTCTTTAAGTGGCGAAGTAATCAAGCGAATACCATTTTTTAATGTTTGTTTTTTATGCATAATATGTATTAGTTTCTGGAATAATCTTAGCAAAAACCGACAAAAAAAGCCACCTGCTTTAGCAAGTGGCTTTTATCTTTAACTAATTTTATTTTTAAGCCAATCCTTCAAATCTTCCACCTTAACTTTATCCTGCTTCATAGTATCGCGATCGCGAACAGTTACTTCTCCCTTTTCTAGTGTATCGAAATCGACTGTCACGCAGAATGGGGTACCGACTTCGTCTTGGCGACGATAGCGTTTGCCAACATTACCATTGTCATCAAATTCGCATTTAAATTCTGACTTCAAGTCAGCAAAAATTTCTCGAGCTTTAGCTACCAATTCTGGTTTATTTTTCAGTAACGGGAAAATAGCAACTTTAGTTGGCGCCAGCTTCGGTGGGAATTTCATAACCACGCGAATATCCCCTTCACCCAAATCTTCTTCAGTATAGGCAGCGGATAAAGCCACTAAGACTGCACGATCAACACCGAAGGTTGGCTCCAAAACATGCGGCAGATATCTTTTATTGGTAGTTGAATCAAAATAAGTTAGATCAGAGCCAGAAAATTTCTGATGTTGACTCAAATCAAAATCACCACGATGGGCTAAGCCAAATAATTCAGCAAAGCCAAACGGGAAATTATACTCGATATCCACGGTTTTACGGGAATAGTGGGATAACTTTTCCTTAGGATGCTCATAACGCTTCAAATCTTCAGCTTTCGCTCCTAGCGATTTGGCAAATTCTTCTTGCGCTTCCAACCAGTTATTAAACATAGCTTCCCACTCGGCTTCGGGCGAAATAAAATATTCAATTTCCATTTGCTCGAATTCTCTGACGCGGAAAATAAAGTTACGCGCCACGATTTCATTGCGAAACGCTTTGCCGATCTGACCAATGCCGAAAGGTACTTTAACGCGGCAAGAATCAATCACATTCTTAAAGTCCACAAAAATCGCCCCGGCGGTTTCTGGTCGTAAATAAACCGGGCCCTCAACACTATTCATTTCGGTTTTAAACATCATGTTGAAAAATCTCGCTTCAGTCCAATTCTGTTTGCCACAATTCGGGCATTTGATTTCGGTTTGGATTGTCTTGGTCATTTCATCTAATTTACCTTCCAAGTCCTTGCCTAAAACTTCACTAATCAAATTATCGGCGCGATAGCGCATCTTGCACTCTTTGCAATCAATCATCGCATCATTAAAACCACCTAAGTGGCCCGAGGCCTCCCATAATTTTGAGTTGAGTAAAATCGGACCATCAAGTCCCACCATATCTTCGCGGCCATCAACAAACTTCTTCCACCATAATTGTTTGATATTGTTCTTGAGCTCGACGCCATAGGGGCCATAGGAATAGGCATTGGCAAAACCACCATAAATTTCACACGCCGGAAAAACAAAGCCTTTGCGTTTACAAAAAGCAACGATTTTCTCCATTTGTTCGTTTTTGATATTCTTTTCTTTGGCCATATAATTAAATTGTTTAATCGTTTTTAATATTGAATTGATATGATGCTGGTGTGGTGGTAAATAATCTAGCCACTTAACAATTAATTTTAGTATAACTACCGTTAAATCACAGGCCTATCTTAGCAATAAATCGGCCCTTTAGTCAAAAATCCCGCACCTGGCGAGATATTTAATAACTGGTTTGTGGCGTCTCAACTCCGGGCTCAGAACTAATTAGCGGCTCTTTTTCAGCAAAGGCACCGGCGACACGACCAGTAAAACGCAGTTTAGCGATCAATCTGCCCGCTTGAGATGTTAAGATTTCATCATTATATGGGCCCTGAGCCAAACTTGTCTCCGCCACCTTTAAGGGCCACGCATAAACAGTCTCCACAGCCGCCAAAAAAACACTAGCACCCTGCTGCTTCTGGGAATTAAACTCAATTAATGGCAACATTAAGTAGGAAATACAAATAACAGCCACTGCCAGTAAAATTGATTGCCAAAACCACACTAAAGGACTAAGCCAATTAAATTCCCCAGTCGCCGTAATTTCTCTAGTCCAAGACTCTCGCTTGCGATTAATCTCATAATGCTCGGCAACCGTTTGGGTTAAGTGATGTTTTAAGGTTTGTTTAAAATCTTGCAACCAACGCTCCTCCAAAAACCACTGACCATCAACTTGATAGGCTTTAACTTTACCATCTCGAATCAGTCGCGTTAAATATTTTTCGCTCACCTTCAGATAAGCAGCTGCTTCTGGCAATACAAACAACTCACTGCTAGAAAATTTCTTCAGCAGTTGTTTCATGGCTTGGCAAGTTGTCTGGGTCTGACTCATTTGTTGAAATTGATTATCGGATATCCGACACGGCGGATTCCGATAATGACGAATAAGGATGAATTCTAATATAAATTATAACATAAATTTCTCGGTGCGTTAAATGGTGTTGTCCTCGTCGCCTGAGAGCTGACAGATACGAAAATCTCCGACAAAAAAATCCGTTCCGAAGTTAATCGGAACGGATTTTTAAATAAAAATTTATTTCTTGGCGGCAGCAGCCTGGTCACTAACGTAACTAGCGATTGCCTGTACGACACGAGAATCAGCCTTTAACTTTTCAGTCAAAAGAACCTGATCGCGATTGATAATCATCGCATCGGTCGGGCCATGAATTTCATTACCCAACTTGATCAAAGTTAACTCTTGTTGAGTCTGAGCAGCTGTTGTAGCAGCGGCACCAGTAGCGGTACTTTGTAATGGCTTAGTAACTACCTGTAGATAGTAGATATCAGCCAAAACAACTGACTTCATACCAACTTGCTTAACTTTACCAAAATAAACTTGGCCATTGGTTAAGAAAATTGCCTGCCAGTCCTTGCCAGAAACAGCAGCGATTGAATCATCGGACCACATCTTTTTAACACCGACACAAAGCGCTCCTACTACGACGACGATCACTACGATCACAATTACCCAACCTAAAAATTTTAACACCTTACCACCAGCCGATTTTCGAACTGGCGCCTCTGACTTGTTTGCATCGTCAAAAGGACTCATTGTCTTATTGATTGCCATTTTATTGTCTCCTTCTGCCGCATCGCCAGACGCAGAAGCGAATATTGATGGGCCAGTAGCTTATGCTACCAAATTAATTATTTATGTAAAAATTACGTTAAACTAATTCTACTTCCATTATACCAACTTATAAATATTATAACAAGTTGTCATAATTATAACAAGATATTAATATTATAACAAATTTAATTTTACTAATCAACATCAGCAGTTGTGGAAAAGCCAGCTTTGCTATGATTAAGGATATCGCCAAAAACAACGCTCAAGGCCGTAGTGACTGGGATTGCTAAAATGATTCCAACAATACCAGCGATCTGTGCACCAATCATCATAGCCACAATCACCACCACAGGATTTAAACCGACCGCACGTTTCATGACTTGCGGCACAATAACATAATTCTCCAGCTGTTGAATGACAATATACAAAACAGCAACTGATAACCCCAAGACTGGCGACACCGTAAAAGCAATAAATACCGCCGGCACCGCGCCGATAAACGGCCCGAGATAAGGAATAATTTCAGTAACGCCCGCAAACAAAGCCAACACCCAAGCATATTTAACTCCCAATAACGACAGACCCGCTAAGGAGCAAGCGAAGATAATAAAAGATAATAATAACTGACCGCGCAACCATAAGCCGATTTTTTCTTGCATGCGGGTCACCAAATGCATAAAGTAAGGTTGATACTTTGGCGGCAAGAATGAACGGAGCTTTTTTTTCATTGGGGCATCATAGACTGCCAAATAAAAAGTCATCACTAAAATAACTAAGCCAGAAAAGACGCTTCCGATAAATGTGAAAATCCCACCAAAGACATTAGTAGCCATTGAGGTGGCACTAGCCTGTAACGCATCTAAAGCATTTTGAATATTAGATTGTAAGCCATGACTAACGGAGAAAATCTCAACTTGTTGCCAGCCAGACGATAACTTTTCCCAATAGCCAGGAAAATCACTAGATAGATTCTTAATTTCCGAAGAGATAGGATTAATCAACAAATAAGAAGAGAAAAATACCAGAAAGAAAGCAACGACGTAAATAAAGAAAACTGATAACGACCGTGGAACCTTAAACTTTTGAAACCAATCAACCCAGGGGTCAATAGCGGAGGCAAAAACTAAGGCGACAAAAACAATCATAACCACATCGCGCAAATAAAAGAGGACGGCCACGGCAGTGACAATTAGGAGAATCTTCAACAGGGTGAAGAGCGATATTTCGACGACGAGTTTTTTGTCTGGCATGGGCTTTGATTAATTTCTATTTATATTATACTATATATTCGTAACACAAGCAAAATATTTAAGATGAAAATAATCACCAAAAACAAAGAAGGCTTATACAGCTATGAAATTTTAGACACCTGGAAAGCCGGGTTGGTTTTAAGTGGCCCAGAAGTTAAGGCGGTTAAGGGTGGCCTAGTCAGCTTGAAGGGCTCCTTTGTCCAGTTGGATAATAAGAATGAGGTCTGGCTAGTCAACTCCTTTATTGGCCCCTACAAGCCAGCCAAAACCCAACAATTAGGCTACGATCCCTACCAAAGACGCAAGTTATTACTGAATAAACGTGAAATTGATTCCATCTTAGGTAAAAAGTCCCAAAAAGGCTTGACAATTGTCCCAATTTCAGTATATACTAATAAGAGATTGATTAAGGTTGAGATTGGACTAGCCCGTGGCAAGACCAAAATCGACAAGCGAGAATCCATTAAAAAACGAGAGCTTAATCGCGAAATCTTGCGAACCTTAAAACAGTAATTGGGGATGTCTTGCTTTGATAGGGATGAAATTTCCATTTTGGCAAATCGAGGCTGATGGCCAGCTCGTAAACCGACCATCACGGCTAAAATGCCAACAATCTTTTGGCAAAAGTACGATCCGCTTTCAGCGGCTTGGCTTTTGCTCCAGCCCTAGCCTAATATCTAGCGCCATCGCTACCGCCCACTCCTAACAAGCAGTTAGCGGTGTTATATCTATAGGATCGCCAAAATCTCTACTCGATGGATCTTGGTTAAACATATTCGAGCTAACTGAAAGATTTTTTGCCGCTTTTAGAATCTTTCAGCCAAAACTTAAAACGGCTAAATTTGTAATACCGATGGGACACTTTTGTTCTTAGACAGGGGCTCAATACCCCTCATCTCCACAATCATTGTTTAAAGTCGAAAGTCCATAAAGTTCCTAAAGTTTGGGACTTTTGACTTTAAAGACTTTTTACTTTAGAGACTAACCAACTATCATGCGTAAATCATTTAGAGGACACAATCAAAAACCAGAAGGACCAAAAGAATTCCGCGTCAATGAGAAAATCATGTCGCCGGAACTGATGGTCATTGATGAAAATGGCGTCAGTTTGGGCAACCTTAGCCGTGATGCGGCTTTGGCAGAAGCCAAGCGACGAGAATTGGATTTGGTGGAAGTTTCACCTAAAGCCAATCCTCCGATTGCCAAATTTATTGATTACGGCAGTTTTAAGTACCAAAAAGAAAAACAAGAGCGCAAGGCTAAGGCCAAGCAAAAGGTGGTCGAAACCAAGACTATCAAGCTCTCCCCTCGTATTGGTCAACATGACGCTGAAATTCGCGCCGATCAAGCTGTAAAATTCTTGCTCGAAGGCGATAAGGTCAGAATTGAATTGCAATTGCGTGGCCGAGAAAACCAACATGCCGATCTCGCTAAGAGCAACATTAAAGACCTGATTGAACAAATCAAAATCAAATTAGCCGCCACCGGTTCAACCGAAGCTGTTAAGACCGAGGGCGATATCGCTCGCCAAGGTGGAAAATTATCCTTAAATATTTCAATATAATATAAACTATACAGATTAACAAAAGTTATGCCGAAAATAAAAACTAGAAAGTCGGTTGCTAAAAGATTTAAAGTAACCAAAACCAAAAAAGTCACCAAGCGCGGTTGTGGCCAAGACCACTTCAATGCTCGTGAGTCAGGCAAGCAAAAGCGAGGCAAGAAATTGGATCGCTCTGTCGCTGAAACCGATGCCGCCAACATCAGAAAAATGTTGCCTTACAACTAAGGTCGCATCTTCCTAATTATAAACTAAAATTATTATCACATATGCCTAGAGTAAAACGTGGCGTGATGCATTCCAAGCGCCGAAAGAATCTCTTGAAGACCACCAAAGGCTTCCAAAGAGGTAGAAAAAAATTGATTAAACTAGCAACTACTGCTGCCATGAAAGCCGGAGCTAATGCTTTTCGTGATCGTAAGGTCAAAAAGCGAACCGCTCGTACTCTCTGGCAAATCAGATTAAATGCTGCTGTTCGCGGATTCGGATTATCTTATAGCCGCTTCATTGATGGCTTAAAGAAATCCAACATTGAAATGGATCGCAAGGTCTTATCTCAATTAGCTCAGAAAGAACCACAAGTATTCGCGAAGATTGTTGAGAAGGTTCAAGCTGAAGTTAAAGTAGCCGCTAAAGTTGAAGCTAAAGCTTAATTACAATTCTATATTTAAAAACCGGAGTCAATAATGACTCCGGTTTTTTATTTGTCACTCCGCCTTTATTAAATCTTCTTTTCGTTTTTTTCAAGAAGATGGAAATCCAATTTAATATGAATTACCTTTTACCACCTTTTGTAGCCAAATCGCCTGCTGGCGATATCGGGGTTGGCTATATTCTTTTTGAATCAGCTCCGCTGAATCTTATTTTACTATCCTCCGCTTCGCTACGGACTGAATTAATAAGGTTGAGCCAAAATCGCGACCGGCGAAAATCACGGCTATTTGTTGTGGCGGATTCTAATGGTAGCATTGGGGACGGCGAATAAAAAAATAAAAAAAATACCGCGTTAGTCAAAAGCCAACGCGGTAAAAATATGATTGGAAAGAACTAAATCAGTATATAATACTATTACTTACTAATTGCTGCCATGTCATATCCCAAAAAATTTGCACCTAGCCAGCCAGATACAGAAATCCACTTACCATTATCCCAGCAAAGACCACGTATAGAAAAGAGTGGCCCCTCTCCGCCCAGGTAGATAGTCCCCCAGAAATATACTGTGAACTTTTTCCATTCATTCGGAATCAATTCAGGATTAGCCAACAAATAATCAAGCACATTAGCATTCATGACTTGTTTGCTACTTAGACTTTTTCGTAAGTCTTTACCAGCTAAACCCTTAACTTTTCTCTGTCTCTCATCTCGGTAAAGTTCGACTTTATCGGGATTCCACTCCAATTGGCCACCATTGACATGTTCTTCTAAACCCCAGCAAGATGGCGTATATGGAACAGAATCACAATCTATTACATGTTTGACTGTAATAATTTGCGCTTGTCCTGATAATACTGATTTTAACATCCCCAAATGACGGCATTGTTGAAGTTTAGTCACGTCATCAGGTGTGAAGCCAGCATTCTCCAGGGCATCCATAAGCTTATTTGATTGACCGATTGTGAACAGTGTGGACATAGTCCAGCTCCTTTTCTGCGGACACATTCCAGGGGGAATTCGTCCATTTTTGAGCAAATTGGCTCTGCCGAAATGACAGCTTACCAATGCTCGATCTTAGTTGAATTAGTTAATTTTGTCAAGTACTTTATCCCCTTATCTATTTAAATATATCTAAATTTAAACAAAATAAATATGACATATCTATATATATTGACATTTACCAGATTTTTGCTATAATTAGATTAATTTAAGTCTTACCAACGCCCTTAGCGGGCTATCTTAGGCAAAAGTGACCTAAGAAAGGCAAACCAAAATCTACTCGCATCCGTCTCGGCGGACAGGCTAGATCCTATGGCTTTGCTGTAGGATTTTTTGTTGGACTTAAAGATAAGAAATTAACTAAATAAAGTATGAACAATTACGAGTTGCTTTACATCATCCCCAACCAATACACTGAGGACGAAGCTAAAGTAATCAAAACCAAAATCGACACTATGTTGACTAGCAACGGCGCCGTTATTGGTTATGAAGAAAACATGGGCAAGAAAAAATTAGCTTACCCAATCGATCACGTTGCTCACGGTTATTACATCTTAACCGAATTCGAATTAGAAGATGGCAGCAAAGTTAAAGTTATCAATGATAACTTGCGCTTAGACAAAGAAATCTTGCGCGCCCAAATCCTGACTAAGAAAAAACTTAGCCCAGAAGAAATGGAAAAGCAAAAGAAGCGTGAAGCCGCTAGCTTGCGTTACGAAGCCGAAAGAGCTAAGGGCGAAAAGGGTGAAGAAAAACCAGTCAAAGCTGAGGATGCTAAAATCGAAAAAAAGGTAGAAATGAAAAATCTTGACGATAAATTGGACGAGATTTTAAAAACCGACGATTTAGTGTAAGATATAAACAGTTCATAAAGTCGAAAGTAGAAAGTCCATAAAGACTAAAAAATATTTTAACCTAGTCGACTTTATAAACTTTTAACTTTATAAACTTTTAACTTTATAAACTAATTTAAACTTATGAACCTCAATAAAGCCATTATCATCGGCAATTTGACTCAGAACCCTGAAGTCAAAAAAACTCCGAACGGGCAATCAGTTGCTAACTTCGGTGTTGCCACTAATCGCGTTTGGACCAATCAGCAAGGCGTTAAGCAAGAGCAAGCTGAATTCCATAATATTGTCGCTTTCGGCCGCTTGGCTGATATCGTCGGACAATATTTAGCCAAAGGCAGGTTATGTATGGTAGAGGGACGTTTACAAACCAGAAATTGGACCGACAATGCTGGTGTCAAACATTGGAAAACTGAAATCATGGCCGAAAACATCCAACTCGGACCAAAGAGTGCTAGCACTGGACCCAGCAACTATGCTGGTGGCAATAGCTACGCCGATGGCGGTTACTCCGGTGGTAACAACGAACAGCCAGCTTACCAAGCTGAACCCATGATGCCTTCTTCACCTGATGAAGAAGAAATCAAAGTTGAAGACATCCCCTTCTAGTCCTAAGTCTTTAAAGTCAAAAGTCTAAAGTATAAATATTTACTTGATTTTCCGGCTTTAGCGACTACTGACTTTATAAAAAATTTAATAACTATAATTATGGCTACTAATAACAAACGAACTCACTCTCCTGTTTCGACCGAAAAGAAGTATTGTTACTTCTGCGTCAACAATGTTCAGGATATCGATTACAAAAATATTAACTTGCTAAGAAGATTTATTTCCTCTTACTCCAAAATTGTTTCTCGCAAAAGAAGCGGCGTCTGCGCTTTTCATCAACGCAAGCTATCTAACGCCATTAAGCGCGCTAGAATTATGGCCTTGCTTCCTTTCGTGACTAAATAATAATTAAGTAAAAAGTCAGTAAAGTCCATAAAGTTAAAAGTAAAACTTTTACTAAAGGCATTAAAGACTTTCAACTTTTTACTTTATGGACTTTATAGACTAAATCCCTATGGCTACCCTATCAACACTTAATGATATCAAAAAAGGAATCAACATCCTTCACGAAAATGAGCCTTACCTCGTCGTAGAAGCCAACTTTGTCCGTATGCAACAGCGCAAGCCCGTCATGCAGACTAAGATGCGCAACCTACTCAATGGCAAAGTTGCTCAGGTCAATTTCCATCCTGGTGATCGAATTGAAGAAGCTGATTTGATGCGTAAAAAAGTTGACTACTTATACAGCGACGGCGACAACTATAACTTCATGTCCCAAGACGACTTCGAGCAATTCATCTTGCCAAAAGATTCCTTAGGTGACAAAATCGGCTTTTTGAAAGACGGCGATAAAGTTGATGCCTTGTATTTCAATGGCAATCCAATTTCTATCTCCCTGCAACCGAAAGTTGAACTGAAGATTGTTTCTGCTCCTGATGGCGAAAAAGGCAATTCCGCTCAAGGCCGCGTCACTAAACTGGCCGAACTCGAGACTGGCGTTTCCATTGCCGTGCCCTTATTCGTTAAGGCTGGCGATACCATCAGAATCAACACTGAAACCGGGG
Organism: Candidatus Buchananbacteria bacterium; assembly: GCA_903888345.1. Taxonomy (GTDB): domain Bacteria; phylum Patescibacteriota; class Patescibacteriia; order 2-01-FULL-39-33; family 2-01-FULL-39-33; genus CAISTG01. The sequence goes on from CAISTG010000060.1 coordinate 57,892, forward strand.
AATACGTCGAACGCGTTTCCTAACCTAATAAGACTAGAAAAATCACCGAGCAATCGGTGATTTTTTAGTATGTTTAGTTAACAGTCAAGGGTGACACTTTTGATTCGACCGATGACAGATATTGATTAAATTTTTGTATTGGGGTTAATCCGTTCATATCCTTACCTAAGTGATATCTCTCGTGATTATACCAATGAACATA
>CAISTG010000061.1 GCA_903888345.1 Candidatus Buchananbacteria bacterium
ACTATATTAGGATTAAGGAGATCTATTAAAGTCTGGAATATTTATTACAATAATTTGGAGCATTGTGCCTTAGGCGGGAAGACTCCAAATGAGATGTTATTAATTAATAACTAATCCGCCATATGTATGTGCTTAAAACATGCTTATTATCTGAGAAAATAAAAGGCCGAGGTTATTCCTCGGCTTGGTGTGATTAATGTGGCTTGTTCAGTCTGGCTTTTCTCATGATGTTTTCGAAATCGCTATCAGTCGGCAGTAGCAGCTCTAATGGTTTTTTAATTAGTAATTCCGCTTCGGCCGGCGATTCTTCTGGTTGAAGCTCTTCCATCGGGGTTATTGCGCTTAAAGTCATGGTGTCAGTCGATTTTTCTTCCGCCATAAGTAGTGTGCCTAAAGTATTTTCGATAGTTTTGACATAGATCGCGTTGAGGTCGGGACCCTCAGTTGCTTGCAGTCGGAAGTAGTCGTTGGTGGCAGGAATATCGATGATTGCCAACGGAACATAGACTAACCGGTCTTTAATGACGAAGTCGATGATTTTGATTTCAGCGATAAAAATTGAGCTGACTGAGCTGATGCGCTCTTCAATCAAGGTGTTAGTGGCAGCGAAAACAGTCGCGCTAATTTCTAATGTCGCCAAGTTGGTGACTTTAATAACGCCAGCGCCGGCCGTAATGGTGATAACTTGACGTTTTGGTGTGCTAGACATTATGAGCCTCCTTAGTTAGGCCAACAAATATTTAAATGAACAATAGTATCATCTAACAACCTCAGCCTGCTTTTGTCAATAGTAGTTTTTTTTGGTATAATATAATTAATTAAAAACAATCATATGATTTGTCTCAATTGCAAAAAACAAATTCCGGATAATGTGCCTAATTGCCCCAATTGTGGTGCGCCGGTGGTTCCCTTGGTCCAATTAGGACACGAAATAAAATTTCGTCGTTGGCAACGCTGGTTTTTTTATGGTGTTTTTATTTTACTTTTTGTTGGTGCTTTAGTTTTTGCTTTAATTGTTTATGCTCAAAACACGGCCATGCTTAAGGCTACTACTGACCTTAAAGCGTCATTATCACAAACACAGACCGATCTGGCTTCGGCACAGACTTCTTTAAGTGGTAAAGATGCTCAAATTCAACAAGTTCAGTCACAGGCGGCTCAAGCACAACAAACTTTAACCCAGACTCAGACCATGTTAGACCAAAAAACTACCGAATTACAAACTGCGGCTACAGCAAGAGATGCGCTACTGCAGGATTATAATCAGTTCAAGACTGTATTATCGGCAATTAACGCTAGTACTTTTAATACCCTGATTCAAATGGGGGTTGGTGTCACCTTTAAGGACTTATCGCGTGTTCCGGTGGCTGATTATAATTTAGGTGTTGGTGTTGACGCTGATGCTGACGGCTTATCTGATTTAGCAGAAGAAGCTTTTGGTACTAACAAAAATAATGCCGATACTGACGGTGATGGCTTTAATGACAAATCAGAAATACTTAAGGGTTATGATCCATTAAGCAAAACTGCCAAGTATCCCATTGATTTAAAATTTGCCGTCGCGCAAAAGGGTAAAATATTATTATCAGTTCAGGGTAATAATGAAGCCTGGTATGTTTCGCCAAAAGATGGTCTCAGATATTTCTTAGGTCGACCGGCCGATGCGGCTAAAGCCTTAGAAGGTATTCAAAAAATTTCTACTTCGGTGCCGACTATAACCACATCATCTACCACTCGGTAAATATCAATTTAATCAAAGAGGCGGGTTATTAGACCGCCTCTTTTTTGTTTTGACAGGAACTTGATGATTTGTTAGAGTACATTAACTGTGTACTTTATTTAAATATTTATCAACCCAAAAAAGAGGAACTTGTCATGAAACAACCATTGGTGGCTCTACTAATCTCGCCCGACAAGAAAATGCGTCGTAATATCGAAACAGGCAAGAAAAAGATCAGTATTCGTTTGGATCATCGTGATTATAAGGTTGGTCAGACCATTATGTTATGCTGCCATTTGGTGCCCTGGGCAGTTCAGGCTGACGTTACGGAGGTAAGGCATTGTACCCTGAAGGACGTAACCGAGGAAGAATATCAGGCTGATGGTTTTAATTGTGTTGCCGACATGATTAAGGGGCTCCGGGCGTTTTATCCCAATGTTGGCTTGGATTCCCCAGTTACGGTTATTAAATGGGATAAGGCTCGGGGTAAGTTGGTGTCTTGAAATAGGTTTCTATTAGTAAGTTCATTTTAGCAATCCAATCGGATTGCTTTTTGTTTTGCTTGACAAATTGTCAAAAATCGATTATAATTGTCGATTAGTGCGTACGTTGAAAATTAGAAAAAACAAGAACAGGAGCAAATAGACATGGACCGACAGGCGATTTTGAATGGAATTGAGGCTTTGCAGGAATTGGTGACGGAATTGGGAAATGATGGCGTTAATGATCGCGCCGCTTATACGCGTTGGCGAAAAGTGCCGAAGAATTTTCAGTATCTGGAAAGAGTCTTTGGCTACGACCAGTTGCCCGTTAACCCGGCGCGACCGAAAGTCAATGAAGTTTTTCGGATAAATTTTCATCCGGTCTTGCCGCTCGTTATTCTTAATTATACCCAAGTGGCACATAATGAGTTGCATCACATGCAGGAGGCTTGGACCTGGCCGTTGCGCTTATGTCGCGGTATCGTTTTCGATTTACAGACTTCCAGATTGGTGGCGTTGCCTCTGATCAAATTCTTTAATTATGGCGGTCACGAGGAAACTCGCAATTTGCCCCAGGGTGAGTGTGAAGTTACTTGTAAATATGATGGTCATTTGGGAATTATTTTTCGTTACTGTGGTAAGTTCTTGGTGACGACCCGAGGCGATTTCACCTCGGAAACTTCTCAGTTGGCGCAAGTCATGCTTGATCGTTACGTCAAGAAAAATCGTTGGGCCAAGAAATTTCCCGAATACCTGACGGTGTTAGTCGAAATTATTGATCCCAAAACGAAGATCCACGTTGATTACGGATCGCGCAGCGAGTTTATCTTGATTGGCGCAATGCGTTCAGATACGGGCAAGATTTTTACGATGATTGAAGCTGAGACCGACGAAACGATTGATTATAATTATGATGAATTGCAGTATTTGGGTCAGAAGGTTTTGGGTTTGCCGGTGACGGAATCTTTCAAGGTCACTGATTGGTCTGATGTTTTGACGGAAGTGCAAAAGCGTACGGTGCATAACCGTGAGGGCTTTGTTGCTCGTTTTGCCGATGGTAAGCGGGCGAAATTCAAGTACGTCAATCATGTTGGACTGATGGTGGCCAAGAATTTGTCGCTGACCTATTTAATGAATCGTGCTCTTAATGATGAATTGGAAGATCGACTCAATACTTTATCGGAAGAGGCTTACGCTGAAGCAATAAAGATGCTCGGCCAAATTTCGGTGGCCATGTTTGGTCCCGGAACCGCGAAAGACAAGTGGCGGAAACTTTACGAGCTGAAACCTAAGGTTGAGCGAACGACCAATTATGAAAAGATTTGTCGCAAATTCGCGCAGAGGTTTACTCGTAATCCTCAGATTGAAGTTGCGGCCATGGAATTTATGCCTTACCAGAAAAAAGGATAAGATTATGGCAAAGACTAAGAAAAAGGCGAGTCAGTCGGTGATTTTTATCGTCAAGTTGTATGGCGTCAGTAGTGCGATTGATCGGACTACGTTAAATTGTCGTTATCCCGATAATGTTAAAGAGATTTTTGATGGTAATTTGATGTTGACATTGTCAGAAGAGCAAGCTAATGATTTCGTCAAAGAAATGCGTGAACAGCCGTTTGCTGCACTCATGCTGATTATTTGGCAGGATTCGGATAAGCAGTATTGCAGTTTGATTGGTCCGGGACTCGCCGCCTATCAGAAAATGCTAGAGTCACTGCCTTCAGCGAATCTACTTTTGAATGCGACGCCAGCGACTCTGGCGCAACGGAAGTCTCCAGTGATGCGGCGACGTTTTGTTCGATAAATTTTCTGAACATCAAGGAGTAAGAAGTATGAGCACAAAACGACGACAGTCCGAAGTTGAAGATCTGCGGTCCAAACGTCAGAACTTATTGACGAAGCTGCACGCTTATCGTGATGCCGAAGAGACAAAATCCGAGACAGTGCCTTGCCAAGTTTGCCGAGGTAGGGGCTGGGTATTTGGCATTGAGGGTTGCAGTAACAGTAATACTCCGATTCGTTGTACGTATTGTCGTGGTACGGGTAAAGTTACCACTGTTAAGACTGAAGTCAAGCGTCATAAACCTGCTCCGGCTATGCCGCGACCGAAGAAATATAGTAATAGATAAAGTACATTTTCACGCTACAGCAAGATCGCTGTAGCTTTTTTATTGGCCAAGTACTTGACAGTATCTCTTGGTTGAGTTATATTTAAATTAGCACTCTACTAGTGTGAGTGCTAATTACCTAGTAGAGCTTAATTATTAGAAAATTTAGATAAATTTTGCGTCTTATGGATGAGCGCCAACAAAAATTACTCAAAGCCATTATTGAAGAATATGTGGAAACAGCTGAGCCGGTCGGTTCGGCCGAAATTGCTAAAAGGCATTTTGCGGAATTAAGTCCGGCTACTATTCGCAATGAAATGGCGGCACTGGAAGAAGCGGGACTAATTGGTCAACCGCATGTTTCAGCTGGTCGCGTACCAACTGCCTCTGGCTATAACTCCTATATTCAATTTTTTGTTACTGATGCTGAAGTCTGGCAAAAAGACCAGAAGAATTTAGCCGAAGTAGAATTAAGTGCTGAACGTCAGACAGTTAAAGAGCTGGCTAAGAAAATCGCTGATATCTGTGAGGGGACAGTCATGGTGGCCTTTTCTTCGAATGATATTTATTATACGGGCATTTCCAATTTGTTCCGGCAGCCGGAATTCGCGCTGTCTGGTTGGGCCTACTCAATGAGCGAGGTTATTGATAGTTTTGAGCGAGTATTATCGAAAGTATATTTTCAGGCGGAGCTGGAACCGCAAATATTAGTCGGGGCTAATAATCCCTTCGGCGATTTGGCGGCCTCCATCATCGTTAAATGCAATTTTAACTCCGATGATTTAGTCCTAGGAATTTTGGGGCCGATGCGTATGAATTATCGGCGTAACCTGGGTTTAATCAGGGCCGTCAAAGAATTAATAAACAGTGTTAAATAAAATATTTTTATGGAAGAAAAAACTATTGAACAATTACAAGAAGAATTAATTCAGACGCAAGAACAAGCAGGTAAGAATTTAGCTGGTTGGCAGCGTGCTCAGGCTGATTATTCTAATCTAGTTAAAGAACAAGATAAGAAGAATAGCGAAATGGTTGCTTGGGCTAATGCGATGTTGCTAGGAGAAATTTTACCAGTTTATAATCATTTCAAATTGGCCCTGAAGCATATTCCGGAGGAAGCCAAAAAAGAATCTTGGTTAGTGGGGATTGAGATGATCCAAAAACAGTTCCAGGATTTTCTCAAGAAATATGCGATTGAAGAAATTAAGACGGTTGGTGAGAAGTTTGATCCGAATTTACATGAAGCGCTGACACATGAAGCTAAAGAAGGCTATGAGTCAGAGCAGATCATTGAAGAAATAGCGCCGGGATATTTGTTGGGCGATAAGGTATTGATGCCGGCCAAAGTCAGGGTAGCTAAATAATTACTAGCGTCATCCTGAACGGAGCCAGCAGGCGAAGTGAAGGATCTTGTGTGAAATACATGGGATTCTTCGCAAGCTCAGAATGACGGTTAATTCTTAATTAAAAAATATATGGCATTAATTAAATGGACACCGTTTCCTTTCGTTGATTCTTTTGAGGAAATGGATAAGTTAATGGAATGGCCTAATACGGGCAACTCGTTTACTCCCGCTATTGATGTTTATGAAGATAAAGATGATGTCGTGGTGGAAGCACCGCTCGCTGGCATTGATCCGGAAAAAGTCTCGATCGCCATCGATAATGGTGTTTTAACCATCAAGGGTGAGAGTGAAAAGAAATCTGAAGTTGAAGAAAAAAATTATTATCGCAAAGAAGTTCGTACCGGTAGTTTTTATCGTGCGGTTTCCTTGCCGGCTAAAGTTGATGGCGATAAAGCCGAAGCGACTTATGAAAAAGGTATTTTAAAAATTAGAGTGCCGAAGGCTGCCGAAGTCACGCCAAAGACCATTAAAGTTAATGTTTCAAAATAATATTTCTCACCTCATTGGAGGAAGTATTTTAAAAAAATATAAAAACCGGAACGAGTGTCCCGGCTGGTAAAGAACTGGTCTAAAAGACAACAATTATGATTCCAACGGCTGCTCCAAAAAAGAAGGAGGGAAGGTCATAGAGTGCACCCCCCCAAAAAAAAATTTTGGGTGGCACAAAACCAATTCGTTTATAGAGTAACTTATTGGTGATTGTCCAAGCAATTCCAACCAAAAGAACGGTCCAAAGGGTTCCTCCGACACAAGTGATAATAACTCCCGCTGAATAGCTCGGGAGCCACCACCAGCGTTCCGGCTCAGTAGTCGGTTCTTCGAAGCCAATTTTTTCGAAGAGTATTTTTTCGACAATTATCTTAACGATCATGGCTAGAACGATTAACAGAGCAAGCATCATTTTGGGCTCTCCTTGGTTGGGCGTTTAGGTGCGGTTTGTTTGTCGCTGTGACAAGCAATCCAGTACGATATCATAACATCATTAAATTGTCAATAGCTAATAATTAATATAATTAAAGGATAAATAACTAAATATAAATATGTCAAAAATTCTCGGAATTGATTTGGGCACGACCAATTCGTGCATGGCTGTAATCGAAGGAGGACAGCCAAAAGTATTAGAAAACAAAGAGGGTGCGCGTACCACTCCTTCCATTATCGCGCAATCAAAAACTGGCGAACGTTTGGTCGGCGTGTCAGCTAAACGCCAAGCCGTTACTAATCCAGAAAACACCTTATTCTCCATTAAGCGTTTAATGGGTCGCGCTTTTACTGATTCTGAAGTTCAGCGTGATATGAGTTTGATGCCTTATAAGATTGTGAAATCTGGCAATGGTGTGAAAATTGAAATGGCAGGCAAAGAATATAGCCCGCAAGAAATTTCTGCCATGGTGCTAACAAAATTAAAAGAAGATGCCGAAGCTAAATTGGGTGAGAAAATCACCGAAGCAGTCATTACTGTTCCAGCTTATTTTGATGATAGCCAACGCCAAGCAACTAAAGATGCCGGTGAAATTGCTGGTTTAAAAGTGTTGCGTATTATTAATGAACCGACCGCTGCCGCTTTAGCTTATGGTTTTGAAAAGAAACAGGGCCAACAGATCGCTGTCTATGATTTAGGTGGTGGTACTTTTGATATTTCAATTTTGGACGTCGCTGCCGATACTGTGGAAGTAAAATCCACTAATGGTGATACTCATTTAGGCGGTGATGATTTTGATTTGAAGATCATGAATTATATTTTGGATGAATTCAAAAAACAAGAAGGTGTTGATTTAAGATCTGACGTCACTGCTTTACAGCGCGTCAAAGAAGCCGCCGAAAAAGCGAAGATCGAATTATCCACTCAAATGGAAACTGAAATCAATCAGCCGTTTATTACGATGGGAGCCGATGGTAATCCTAAGCATTTAACTAAGCGCATGACTCGAGCTGAACTAGAATCATTAGTAATTGATTTAGTTGATCAGACTTTTGTCCCAGTAAAGAAAGCTTTGGCTGATGCGGGCATGTCCACTAAAGACATTCAGGAAATCGTCATGGTTGGCGGTATGACTCGTATGCCGTTAGTGCAGAAAAAAGTTGAAGAATTTTTTGGTAAGAAACCAAACGTTTCCGTTAATCCAGACGAAGTGGTCGCTTTAGGCGCTGCGGTTCAGGCTGGCGTGTTACAAGGCGATGTTAAAGATGTCTTGCTCTTGGATGTTACTCCGTTAACTTTGGGCATCGAAACTATGGGTAGTGTGGCTACTCCATTAATTGAAAGAAATACTACTATCCCAACCTCACGCAGCCAAATTTTCTCGACTGCCGCTGATAATCAACCAGGCGTTGAGATTCATATCTTACAAGGTGAGCGACCAATGGCTGGCGATAACAAAACCTTAGGACGATTCATGCTTGATGGTATTCCACCGGCACCGCGTGGTGTCCCGCAAATCGAAGTTACTTTTGATATTGATGCCAATGGTATTTTGAATGTTAAGGCCGCTGATAAGGCGACCGGACGTGAACAAAAAATTACCATTACTGCTTCTTCAGCGTTATCGAAAGAGGAAATTGAAAAGATGAAAAAAGAAGCGGAAATGAATGCCGAAGAAGATAAGAAGAAAAAAGAATTAGTTGATTTAAAGAATCAGGCCGAGAGTTTAATTTTCACCACTGAAAAAACTTTGAAGGATGCTGGTGAAAAAGTTTCTGCCGATGATCGTAAGAATATTATGGATCTGGTGGAAGATTTGAAGAAAGCTAAAGAGGGAACTGATCAAGAGTTAATCAAGAAAAATTACGATACTTTGTCGGAAGCGATTCAAAAAGTTGGTGCTGCGATGTATCAACAGGCACCTGGTGCTCAGGCCGGAGCAGGTGAGTCAACAACTGACGAACCAACTGGTTCAGCCGATCAAGGTCCGGTTGAAGGACAATATGAAGAAGTTAACCCTGTTAAATAAGCGCTTATATAATTTTAATCTTACGGATTGTCTGGCGCCAAGTTACTTGCTTGCTATCCGTCAAATTTGACGCTATTAAACAGGGTGAATAGTTTATTTATTTTTGATAGCTCCAGTAATGGGGCTATCAGTATAAGTAAGGTATTAAAAAACCCGAATTTGTTAATTCGGGTGGGTGCGATAGGCTTACAGTGTGTCGATCGGTCTCAGGCAATCAAGCGGCAAAAATATTTTGTCGTGCCAGTTGCTATGGACTTCGAGTCCCATGACGACCGTGGTACCAAAACCGATTAGTGGTGCAAACTTGGGTTCTTCATCGATACAGGAGACTAAAAAACCGTTATTAATCACAACACCGTTAACGGTAACCTCGCGAATTGTGACAAACTTATCGCCCTTCTGAATTGGCCTCTGTTTCATGATGCTTGCTCCTCCTGCTTCTATTAAGAAGCTCTAGCGATATCTATAAGTAAAGTTACAATTAGCAGTGGTCCAAATAGTAGCCAAATCCAGGCGCTGCAACCAGAACTTACTAGCAGGCACCCCAGCAGAAAGTTAGCTATCGTCGTGGGAATAAATATCCCCGCTACCATAATCAGCATAATTCCCAGAATACTCAGTACTAGCATTGTTTTGTCTCCTTGTCGGTTGTTTGGTATTATAAATAGGAAAGGTGCTTAACTAATAAAATAGATTATCAGATAAGTATCACTTTGTCAAGATAAATAAAGTTTCGAATTTATGGGACATGTAACCGCTAAAAGTTATTTGGATTTACAAAAACGACTGGACGACAGTGCCCAAGGAGCGCCGGCTTCGGAGTCGCTGTATCAAATTTTAGAAGTGTTATTTACTGAAGAAGAAGCAAGATTAACTTCAGTGTTACCCCTGAAAATGTTTTCCGTTAAAGAGGCGGCCAAGCGGTGGAAAAAATCCGAAGCCGAGTCCGAAAAGGTTCTTGATGGTTTGGCCGATAAAGCAATTCTGATTGACTCCGAAAGGAATGGGGTTAAATTATATTGTTTGGCACCAACGATGGCGGGCTTTTTCGAATTCTCAATTATGCGTACCGATGGTAAATTTGATCGGAAACTTTTGTCAGAATTATTTTATCAATATATTAATACCGAAGAAGATTTTGTCCGTGCTGTTTTGGGAATTAAACCAGCGATTGCTCGGGTGTTTGTCCATGAGACAGCGGTTAAAGATGCAGATCAAAAAATTATTTTAGATTACGAGCGCGCTTCACATATTATTAAGTCAGCGACTTGCATTGGTGTTGGTACTTGCTATTGCCGTCATAAAATGGAACATGCCGGTCACGCCTGTGAGATGCCGCAAGAGGTTTGTTTAACTTTTAATAGCTGTGCCGATAGTTTGGTGCGCCATGGAGTGGCTAAGAAAATCACTACCGCAGAAGCACTAGAGATTTTAGATCGCGTTATTAAATTGGGCTTAGTGCAAATTGGTGACAACATTCAAGAAGGTGTCAGTTTTATTTGTAATTGTTGTGGTTGTTGCTGTGAGGCAATTATTGCTTGCAAGCGGTTAGGTTGTTACGACGATTTTCGTAGTAACTTTTATGCGGTTAACGATTTAGCTAAGTGTACTGGTTGCGGTATTTGTGCTAAGAAATGCCCCTTTGAGGCGATTGAAATCAAAACAAATGATGCGGGTAAAAAATTTGCGCAAGTTGATTTAGGTAAATGTGTCGGTTGTGGTGTTTGCACTAGATTTTGTCCAAGTCAGAGTTTATCTTTAGAGCGCCATACTGAGCTGACCGATACTCCCAAGAATACAATTGAGCGAGTAGTATTAGAAGCGGTCAATACTAATAAATTACAGAATTATATTTTTGATAATTATACTTTGTGGACTAACCGTTATTTACGAAAAGTTTTAGGTGCAATTTTAGCTTTGCCGGCCGCTAAAAGAATTTTAGCTAGCAAGCAATTGCGCTCCAGATTTTTTGATGTTGCCAATAAGCAGGCCGTAGTTAATAATTATAATGAAGTGTATCGCGAGGGAGAAGCTAGTGCCAATAAAAAAACCTCACTCAAGGAGTGAGGTGGTAATAATTTCATTAAAGACCAAGACGCGATCCTGGGTGACCCATACGATATCCGAGTTGAAAAACCGGACTGCGGAAAGTGCTGTCAGCATTAGGTGCCTCTAAGTCACCGGGATAATCAAAGCCATTCTGCCAATCGGGTAGTGCTAAGGCCCGACATTCCTCGTACGGGTAATGGTTGGGGCAACAAGGATGATGCTTTAAGCGGTCTGCCTCTTCTTCACATTCGCCACAATACCTACATTTTGCCATGATCGTCTTCCTCTCGTGGTTGGGTCGGTTAAAAGTACCAAATTTACTAGTTAATTTAGGATAACAAAGATTAATTATTTAGTCAATATATGTCAGAACAAAATCAAACTGAAATTAAGATCGTCGATAATTCGGCGGGAGGAGAATATGCTAATGCGATGCAGGTGGCTCATGGCAAAGATGAGTTTATCTTAACTTTTTTAAATATTGTCCCACCCAGTGGCCGAGTTTGCTCTAAGGTTATTAGCAGTCCGGGACACTTTAAAAGAATGCTCGCAGCTTTAAATGCTAATTTGAAGATGTATGAAGATAAATTCGGTGTCATTGAGGAAGCGGAAACGCCCAAGAGTGAAATCGGTTTTAAAGCTAATTAATTATTTATATCATGGCAACAGATTATTATAAAGTTCTCGGCGTTGATAAAGCAGCCAATCAAGAAGAGATTAAAAAAGCTTTTAGAAAATTGGCACACGAGCATCATCCCGACAAAAAAACTGGAAATATTGATAAGTTCAAAGAAATTAATGAAGCTTATCAGGTTTTAGGTAACACCGAAAAACGACAACAATACGATCAGTATGGTCAGACTTTTAGTGGCGCCGGCAGTAATGGCGGGGGACGACCAGGCGGTAATCCGTTTGCTGGCGGGCAAGGCTTTGGTGGTTTCGGCCAAGGCGGTAATGTTAATTTTGATTTTGGCGAGATGGGAGATCTAGGTGATATTTTTGGTAGTTTCTTTGGTGGTGGAGCCGGACGAGGACAGTCTGCCCGTGGTCATGATTTGCAGGCGGAGTTAACAATTGATTTTAAGGAAGCGGTTTTTGGCGTCGAAAAAATGATTGAACTCAATAAACAAATCAAGTGTGCTAATTGTGCGGGCTCGGGGGCAGAGCCGGGAAGCAAAATAAATACCTGTTCAACTTGTGGCGGTAGCGGTCGAGTGGTAAAAATTCAGCAGACCATCTTAGGCAACTTTCAAACTCAAGTCACTTGCTCGGATTGTCATGGCACTGGTCAGAAGCCCGACAAAAAATGCGGCGTTTGTCGCGGTGCCGGGCATACTCGTGGCCAAGAAAAAATCAAGGTAATAATTCCTGGTGGCATTAGTGATGGTCAAACAGTGAAAATCTCCGGTAAAGGCGATTTAGGCGAGCGGGGTCAGGCCGGTGATTTATACATCTTAGTTAGTGTTACCAAAGATAAGAATTTTGTTCGCGAGGGTGATGATATTTTAACGGAAGCACATATCAGTTTAAAGCAAGCCTTGCTGGGCGATAAAATCGAGATTGCAACTGTTGAGGGGCCAATTAGTTTGAAAATTCCCGAAGGCACACAAAGTCGCACGCAATTTAGACTTAAGGGTAAAGGTGTCACTCATTTGCGTCAGCATGGTCGTGGTGATCAATTGGTGGAGGTGATTGTTGATATTCCTAAAAGTTTGACGCGCGCTCAACGTAAACTAGTCGAACAACTTACTTTTTAGTTAGCTTAATTATTTAAGAATATTTTTTTATGTTGGTTACCATTATCTATGTTATTCTGATTGGTTTCTTGGCGGCTGGGCTTATCGGTTTGGTAATCTCTTCTTCAATTGCTTGGGGTCTAATTATAACTAATGGGGTGCCATTTATTTCTACTCCTCGATCAGATTGGCTGCGAATTTGCGAAGTGGCTGATTTAAAACCGGGGCAAGTCGTTTATGATTTGGGCTGTGGCAAGGCCAATTTATTAACGACAGCTGCTAAAATTTTTGGCGTCAAAGGCGTGGGTTATGAGATTGCGTTGTGGCCGAATATTTGGGGTAGGTATCGAGTCTGGCGCCAGCAGGCTGACGTAGAGATTAGGGCCAAGAATTTTCTAAAAGCGGATATTGAAAAGGCTGACGTGGTTTTTTGCTATTTATTCCCGCATGTAATGGCACAATTAGAACCGAAATTTCGTAGCGAACTTAAGCCCGGAGCGAAGGTCGTTTCTTATACTTTTAAAATGCCCAATATTGAACCGACACAAATCGTCAAGGCGACACAAAGGTACACTTGGTGGTCCAAAAAACCAACTTATACTGCTGATATTTTTGTTTATCAGTTTTAATGAAATAAAAAACCTCGATTATTAGTCGAGGTGGTTTGTCTTAATCTTAAAGTCCATAGCGTTCTTTTAAACGTGCGACTTCTGCTTCTTGTGCTTTTCGGAATTGATCGATCATTGGTGCGGCCAGCTGGTCGAGCCATTGTTCCCAGTCGGCTCCCGGAATGTAGGTTTCAACCCTTTCCTCTGGATTCTTTCCAAAGATATGACTACTATCAATTTTTGCTTCTGCATGAAAAACCATTTTTTTGCCCATGTAAATCCCGACACTCGTGGTATGGCCACAGCATGACTCAAAGCTTCTGACTGAGAATTCTTCATCTATAAATTTCCACTGATCGTCGTAAAAGGTGATTCCGTCGTCTCGATAAGATGGTTGAGTGTGGTCGCCATGCTTGATGGCGACGGCAACCGCTTTCTGATAGATTTGCTTGTCTTTCGCAGTTTTAATTCGAAGAGCGATTTGGTCTTGTAAACTTAATTGAGTCGGAGCCGTGTCAGTCGCATTTTCCATTGTTGGTCTCCCTAGTTGGTTGTGATTGATAAATTATAGAGCATTTGATTCGATTACAATTTAGCTCTTTGGGAGTTATTTGTCAAGATGAGTTGCTTGCAATTACTGAGTTTTTGTGTTAGAATATTTTTGTTCAAAACTAATGCCGCCATCGTCTAACGGTTAGGACACAGCCTTCTCAAGGCTGGTATCGGGGTTCGATTCCCCGTGGCGGTACAATTAACTAAAAATACACCCTTTCCCGGGGTGTATTTTTAGTTAATTAAATTTGTCGCCACGGGGAATCGAACAGGTAGCGAGTGAGATATTTGGCGTAGCGGAAGCGAAGCCAAATAATCGAACGACGGCAAGCGCGACCCCGGGAGCACTTGACGGGCTACCCTGGACAAGGTCTACTAGTCGCTTTCTGGCGACTAGTAGGCCGCGCTTTTCGGGTAGTAGCAAGTCGGGGATTATTGACTATTTCTTGTTTTTGTGTTTGCTTTGGGCTAAAATAATAGCAGTTTAAATAAATAATTCCTTAGTCATTTTAACGAAGTTCGGAGCTCAGAAGACCTTAACCAACTCCTGGATTCCGGATATTTACGCAACGGCCTGGTAGCCTTAATGCGAAAATTCCTGGAATGACGATAAAGGATATAGTCTAATAATAATTATGGAAAAAAGAACGCTCGCTCTTATCGCCAAGAGCATCATTTGGATTTGTCTCGGGGTAATTGTTTTTTCGCCGCTCTATGTGGCTTCAAATTTATTTTTCCCCTTTATTACCTCTAAGACTTTCGCCTTTCAAATTGCTGTCGAGTTGATGTTGGTTGCCTTTTTGTTACTGACTTTAGCAGATGACAAGTATCGTATTCATACTAATCTGACGGTGGCCTTAATAGGTATTTATTTGGTAATTTTAACCGCAGCCTCAGCTTTTTCCGGTAATGATTTATATCATTCCTTCTGGTCGAATAATGAACGTGAAGATGGAATTTTGTTGTTAGGCCATTTATTTGTTTTTTCGATTGTCTTGACTAGCTTCTTTCGTTCCGTTAAAGAGTGGCTCTATTTATTTGATATGTTCTTGGTTGCGAGTTTTTGTGTGGCGATGGTTGCCCTAGATCAATATTTGTCACTTAGTTTCCCTAGTATTTGGAAAGATCATTTTATTGCCTCAAGTAACGGCGCCCGTCTAGCGGCCACCATCGGCAATGCCGGTTATGTCGGTGGTTACATGGTTTTTGGCGTTTTTGCTGCCTTATTTATGGCCTTAAAACGACCACAGACTTGGCTTAAGGTTTGGTATATTTTCTTAATCATTTTTGAATTATTTATTGCGATTGAAACACAGACTCGCGGCGCCTATTTAGCCTTAGCTTTAGGAACTTTGATTTCTATGGTGTATTTAATGTGGTTTTATTGGCAGAATAAGTATTTAAAAATCGCTTTGGTTTCAATTTTGGTGGTTGGTGCTTTGGGCTTAGTTGGTATTTTTTCTTTTAAGAATTCAAATTTTATCAAGACTCAACCGATTTTAAGTCGCGTTGCATCTATCTCCTTGACTGATGGTACCGCCAATAATCGTATGGTGACTTGGAAAATGGGTTTTCAGGGTTTTCTCGACCGACCGTTGTTAGGCTATGGTCAGGAAAATTTTTATCAAGTATTTGATAAGAATTATACCACAAAAAATACCGAACAATGGTTTGACCGTTGTCATAATATGATTTGTGATCGTTCGATTACCAGTGGCATCTTGGGCTTATTAGCTTATTTGGCATTATTATTATTGCCATTTTATGCTCTGTGGGCTTATTACACAAAAGAGTATGGCAAGAAACAGGAGGGACAAGAAAATGTATCGCGAAAATATTTAACACCAATTGTTTTTAGTATTCTAATTATTGCTTATATTTTGCAGAACATGTTTATCTTTGAGGCTCTAGTGACCTATGTTCCCTTGATTATTGTACTAAGCTTTGTTGGTCTTTATAGTACTAAATTTGATAGCGAATATTTAGGTAGCGATAATTTCAAGAGAATTTCGACGATCGTAGTTTTGATTTTGGTGGGTCCGGCTTTATGGATTTTTAATTTAGGCCCTTATAGTGCCAATCGTGATTTTATTAAGGTCTTGGCTAGTGGAAGTAATGTTTCTCTGAATAATAGGATCGATGCTTTTGAAGAAGTGATTGCTCGTGGCACCTATGGCAATCAAGAATATCGTCGTCATTATTTTTCAGTTTTTGAAAATGTTGTTTCTGAATATTTATCAAATCCACAAAATCGTACCGAGGCTAATGATAAATTAGTGGCTGATTTTTCGCAAAAGATGGAAGCGCAGTTCGTCAATCAGATTGCTGAAAATCCGCGCAGTATTTCTAATTATTTATTAGTGTTGCGATTCTATAATCTGTCATATTTTTTTGATATCAATCGTTTAAATAGATCTATCGCCTTAACTGATACGGTCATTGCTCTTTCTCCGGGTCGACCGCAGGCGTATTATGAATTAGGCACCTCACATTATTACCTAGGTAATTATTATGTTAGTACCGGAAAACTAACAGAGGCTCAAGATCAATATCGCGCGGCCCTAGATGTCTTTTATGATGGCGCCAGCCAGAATGTTGATAGTGCGCAGGCCTTAAGCCAGTTAAGTTCATTTTTAAGTGCTGTTAGTACTAATACCAATAATGAAATCTTGGCACAAGCTTTGTTGGCCGGCGGCAATAAGCATCTGATCACTGACGTTACCAAACAAATGATTGCTTGGCTAACAACGGCCGAAGCGACTCAAACACCGGATGAACATGCCAACAGTAAGGCGCAAATCAAAACGATTTTAGAATGGCTACAAAAAGCCGATCCGAAGAATGATTCATTGCAAGCGCAATTAAATTTACTTCAATAAATTATCAATAATAAAAGCCCGGTATACACCGGGCTTTTATTATTGATAACAAGCGATTGTTGACTCAACCATTTGTTGTTGACTGAATTTTTCTTTAACTGTTTGTAGGTTGTTGGCGGCCATTGTCGCCGCCATCGTTTGATTATCAAATAACAGTTTAATCTTTTCTGCGAGTAATTGCTCATTCTGCGCTTCAATCAAGAAGCCATTTTGTCCATCAATTATAATTTCAGGAATACCACCGACCTTAGTGGCAACTACCGGTAAGCCTGCGGCCATGGCTTCCAAGAGGAAATAGGGGAGACCTTCTTTCACTGATGGCATGACAGCTAGATCAAAGGCACGAAGGTACTTACTAGCTGACTTTAATGATCCGGTTAATGTAATATTGTTTTGTAAATTATTATCACTTATTTGTTGCTCTAATTTCACGCGGAGTTTGCCCTCGCCGATAATCACGGTTTTGATGGGTAGCCTATAATCGTGAACCACAATCTTCATCGCCTTGATTAAGTATTTTAGGCCTTTCGTTGGATAAAAGTTAGCAATCGTTCCAATGATGAATTCATCAGTATCTAGGGCTAACAATCCTCGGGCCGCTAAACGATCTAAGAAGTAGTCTGACGGCAAATCGAGGCCATTATGAATTGTGATTAATTTATCGGCGGCCGCAATCTTACTGGTGATGCCGATTTGACGATCGCAATCAGAAACACAGATAATTTTGGTTTTAAAGTTAGCGGTCAGTTTTTCTAGGAGGTAATAGGTGGTCTTAAGCCAGTGGGGCATTGGCTCATTAAAAACCCAGCCATGGGCAGTGTAAACGATTTTGGTTTGGGGGCACTCAAGTCGATAAAGTAGTCCGGCCAAAGATCCTAATATTCCCGCTTTGGAGCTATTTAAGTGGATAACTTCTGGTTGAAGTTTGTGGTATAATTGAGCCAACTCAAAAATAGCCAAAATATCGTGAAGTGGTGAGGGTGCTCTTTTTAGGTGGTTTAGAGGCCAGAATTTGCCACCCAAAGTGGTTATTTCTTGGCCAAGCCAATTAACGGCATTCTCGCCGATAGCCACATTTATAGTCAAATTTTGACCTTGAGAGGCTGCTGCGAGGGTGCGGACGTAAAGCTGAGCGCCGCCTTGTTCTCCTTGAGTTATGACGTATAAAATTTTCATAATCTATACTATACCATATAAATTTGATCGAAGCAATAAGAAATGTCATTGTACCTATTGACACTTTTTGACACTTTCTTACGGCTTCTGTTATACTTATTATATTACACTATTTAGCTGCAACAATCATCTATGTCAGAAATCAAAACCAATGAAGTTTATACGACGGAAGAAGCACGCCAAATCTTGAAAATCAGTCCAAGTACTATCAAACGACTACTCAAAAGTGGTTTGATTCGCGCCAATAAGATTGGCGGCCAGTATCGGATCTTGGGGCATGAATTATTGCGTCTATTGTCACCTGATGTTGATAAAAAAGCTACGGACGTTTATCAAAAAATTAAAATTTCAACCATCAATAAAGTTAAGGATTGGTAATTATGGAATATAACTCAAATTTAACGGAGGGTGAAAACAATAATCAACAAACGAGCGGCAAAAAAGTTTTTGTTAGCGGTTGTTTTGATTTGCTACATGCTGGGCATGTCTTCTTTTTTAAGACCGCGGCTAAATATGGCGATCTTTATGTTTCCATCGGCAATGATGAAAATATCAAGTATTTAAAAAATAAAGTGCCGGTGTATTCACAAGCAGAAAGATTATATTTAATTCAATCGTTAAGTTGCGTCAAGTCGGCTTTTGTTGCCAGTGGTACGGGAATAGTGGATTTTTTAGATGAGTTAGATATAGTTAAACCTGATTATTTTATTGTCAATGAGGATGGTCATACTGAACAAAAACAAAAAATTGTTGAAGATTTGGGTATTCAGTATGTTGTTTTGCAACGTGATCCGCCAGAGAGTTTACCGGCTCGCTCCACCACGGCCTTGCGACGCTTGATTCAGGAATCACATCAGTCTAATAATCCAGCAGGGCGATCACTTAATATTCCTTACCGACTGGATCTCTGTGGCGGCTGGTTAGATCAACCTTTTGTTTCTAGTTTGTGCAGTGGTGCGGTAATTACTTTTCCGGTTTATGGTTTACCCTATGAATTCCGAAATCTGCCTTTAGATTTAAACAAAATTGTCGACTTCAGTAATCGGAGTGGTATGGCCTCTAGTACGCGGGAGGCAGCCATTGAACTGTGGGGCAATTCCATCGGCTTTGGTGAACCGCAAAAATTAGCGCGGCAATTATTTTGCTTTAATAATCCGCCAGGCACCAAGTATATTTCGGGAGCCCAGGACTCAATTGGTATCGTGATGCCAGGTATCACTAAGTCATTTTATAATGGTGACTATTGGCCACTGGCTATCGAAAGTATTAACGAGGAGGTAATTATAGATTTTATTGAGCAGCATCTTTGTTTGGTGCCGTTGCAGCCTCGAGTGTATGGTTACAATCCATTGAATGATAACAATATCGACATCGAAGGCGCTCAGGCGTTAGCTAAAGCCGCACGTGAAACTTGGAGAGCGATTAAAGCCAAGGATTTGGAGGCCCTCGGACAGGCAGTGACTGCCGGCTTTAAAGCTCAAATCTCGATGTTTCCGTATATGGCTGATGAAGCGGTACATGATTTTATTAATGATACACTCAGTCGTAACCGTGATAATATTGTCGGGTACAAGTTGTCTGGCGCCGGTGGTGGCGGTTATCTGATTTGCGTCGTGCGAGAAATTTTACCGAATTCGTTAGTTATTAAAATAGCGCGACAGCTTAAGCGCGATTAGATTAAATTATGAAATTTGTGCAGAAACTAAAAAGCCTTGTTATTGATCTGGTTAATGCTGTTTTACCAGAAAAAATTCTTGTTAAAATCAAACAAGAAGGCTTTAAGAAATACTTTAAAAACGCCGGTTGGTTAATGGTGGCACAGGTCTTAAATATTGTTATTAGTTTTTTTGTTGCCGCGTACGTTACGAGATATTTGGGACCGAGCAGAACCGGTATTATTAGTTTCGGTTTGAGTTACGTCGGAATTTTTTCGTTTATTGCCACTTTAGGAATTGATAGTATTATATATCGTGATTTAGTCAAACGTCCGGAAGATGAGGATAAAATTTTGGGGACGGCCTTCTTTATCAAGTTAATGGGTGGTTTGGCGGCCTTTGTTTTGATTACTTCTTCAGTTCTGTTTATTCAGGCAAATGATTTAGTAACAGCGACAGTCACCATTATTATTGCCTTATCCTATATTTTTCAACCCGTCGGCGTTATTAGTTATTATTTCCAGGCTCGTGTCAAATCAAAAATATCTTCACTGGTCGCCATTGGTGTTTTGTTGACTTTATCGGCTTTAAAACTCATATTTATTGGCGGTCACTTCGATATTTATTGGTTCGCTCTGATTTTCTTTTTGGAACAAATTTTTTATGGCAGTGGCTATTTGTATTTCTATCTCCGTGAAAATAAAAATATCAAAATTTGGCGCTTTGATTATCAGTTGGCGAAATCAATTATTAGTGATTCTTGGCCTTTATTATTCTCACTCATCTTTACTTCCGTTAATGGTCGAATTGATCAAGTGATTATCGGAAAAATAATGGATAAATCAGTTTTGGGTTTGTATTCGACAATGGTAAAAATTTCGGAAATTTGGCTCTTTCTTCCTAATATTATCACCGTTTCCTTGTTTCCTGCTATTGTAAATGCCAAAAAAGTCAGTCAACAACTATTTGAGTCGAGAATGGCGCGATTGTATAATTTATTGTTTTGGGTGTCCTTAGTGATGGTCGCAGGTATTTATGTTTTTGCTTGGCCAATTGTCTATGTATTATTTGGGACAGAATTTTTGCCAATAGTGCCTATGATGCGCATCTATATTTTTTCTGGTTTAGCAATCGTGTTTAATGTGGCTTTAAGTCAATGGCTAATTATCGAGAATTATACGAAGATCGCTTTGGCCTGTTCGATAATCGGCGCGGTTTTAAATATTGGCTTGAATTTATTGCTGATTCCACTTTATGGCGTTTGGGGCGCGATTATTGCCACGCTAATTTCCTACACAGCAGTCGGTTTTTCGATTATTTTTTTCAAAAAAACCAGACCGCATATTGCTTTAATTATCAGTGGAATATTTTTTAAATTTTAATCCTAAATTTATGAAGACAATCATCCTTTGTGGAGGCGAAGGCACAAGAATGAAGGAGGATACGGAGTTCAAGCCGAAGCCGTTAGTCGAGGTTGGCGGTAAGCCGATCTTATGGCATATCATGAAAATTTATGCTCACTATGGCTACAATGAGTTTATCTTGGCCTTGGGGTATAAAGGGGATTTGATTAAAGACCATTTTTTGAATTGGCGGACCTTTGAAAATAATTTCACTTTGAGCACTAAGAGCAATGAGATTACTTTTCACAATAATGATTGCGATGATTTCAAGATAACTTTCGTTGAGACCGGGCTTAAAAGCTTGACCGGCGAACGCGTCCGCCGGGTGAGAGAGTATCTAGGTGATGATGAAAATTTTATGCTCACTTATGGCGATGGCGTAGCTGATATCAATATCAAAGAGTTAGTTGATTTTCACCTCCAGCAGGGAACGCTAGGAACAATTAGCGGCGTGAAACCCGGTACCAGATTCGGTTTGCTTAATATCGATGAAGCGACGAGTAAAATGGTTGATTTTTTTCAACATGATGTTAATGAAGCGGGCATCAATAAACACACCCAAGATTATATCAATGGTGGTTTTATGGTTTTAAAAAGGGCGGTGTTGGATATTATTAAGCCTGATACCATGGTTGAATCAATTTTCGAACCGTTAGCGCAACAAGGGGAGTTGTCGGTTTATGTGCATAAGGGAAATTGGAAATGTATGGATACCCATAAGGAGATGGAGGAAATGAATAAATTTTGGACGAACGATCCTTTTTGGAAAGTTTGGTAAACTACATCATATGAAAAATTTTTATCAGGGTAAAAAAGTATTAATTACCGGACATACCGGTTTTAAGGGCGCTTGGTTGTCACAAATTTTATTGAATTTTGGCGCTCAGGTAATCGGCATTGCACTTGAGCCGCCCAGCCGACCATCATTATTCGGGGCTTTAGAATTATATCGAAGAATGACTAGTTATTTGGCTGATGTTCGCGACTATGAAAAAATTAAAGCGATTATTGCTTTGGAACGACCGGATATCATTTTGCATTTGGCGGCACAGCCAATCGTGCGCTTAAGTTATGACGACCCACTGACGACTTATACGACGAATATTTTGGGAACGACTAATGTTTTGCAGGCAGTCAAAGAAGTCGGTGGCATCAAGTCGGTTGTTATGATTACGACTGATAAGGTTTATGAAAATAAAGAATGGATTTATCCGTATCGGGAGTTTGAACCATTAGGCGGTTATGATCCGTATAGCGCGTCTAAGGCGGCGGCGGATATCATTGCTAATTCCTATATTCAATCATTTTTTAATGTTAATAAGTATGGCAGCGATCATCAGACTTTGGTGGGAATTGCCCGCGCTGGCAATGTGATTGGCGGCGGTGATTGGGCTCAAGATCGGTTAATCCCCGACATCGTGCGAGCAATCTTCGAAAAAAATACACCTGTTATCATCCGTAGCCCGAAAGCGATTCGTCCGTGGCAGCATGTTCTCGAACCATTAAGTGGTTATTTGCAATTGGCAATGGGCCTCTATGAAGGTAAAACAGAATTGGTTGGGGCTTGGAATTTTGGCCCAGAGGAAGAATCGTTTGTTAATGTGGAAGAGGTTTTAAAATTAGGGATTGCCGCCTGCGGCCAGGGGAGCTATGAAGTACAACCGGACTTAGCTAAACACGAGGCGCAATTATTAAAATTAGATATTACTAAGGCGAAAGAGAAATTGGGCTGGAAACCGAGAATCGGCTTAGCTAAGAATATCGAGATGACTTTTTCGTGGTATGGAAATTATTATTCTCAACCGGAGGAAGTAGTCGCTTTTACTGACAGACAAATTAATTATTTTTTTAATCTCTAATGGAACAGCAAGATTACCAAAAAATAGCGAGTGCTATCAGATTATCGATTTTAGAAATGATTTATAATTCTAAGAGTTCCCATATTGGCTCGGCTTTTAGTATTGTTGATCTTTTGGTCTGTTTATATTTTAATGTCATGAGTGTAAATTTGGATGACCGATGTGCCATTGAACGTGACTTGTTTATTTTGAGTAAGGGGCATGCCGCCACGGCTTTATATGCGACGCTTTGCCAGCGTGGGTATTTTGCTTCGAAAGAATTAGAAAAATATGGCGAATCAGGAACCAAATTATCGGGACATGTCATTAAAGATTGTTTGCCGGGAATTGAAGTGTCGGCGGGATCACTCGGCCATGGGTTGCCAATTGCCGCCGGAATGGCGCTGGCAGCTAAGTTAGATAATCGCCGCAATCAGGTGTTCTGCCTGATGGGTGATGGCGAATGCAATGAGGGATCAGTTTGGGAGGCGGCTATTTTTGCTGGTCATCATCAATTGGGCAATTTATTTGCTATTATTGATTTTAATAATCAGCAGGGCATGGGACGTTCTGACGAAATTCTAAACCTGTCGGAGATGGGACAGGCTTGGGAAGGTTTTGGCTGGGAGGTGCAAACAGTAGACGGACATAATCATCTGGAGATAATTAAAGCATTTGCTAATTTTTCAACCGTAAAGCCAAAAGTGCTAATTGCTAAAACAGTTAAAGGTAAGGGCGTTGCTTGGATGGAGGACAAGATTGAATGGCATTATAAGAGCCCGACTGAGGACCAGTATCAGGAGGCAAAAAATATATTAACTGCCAACCTATGAGAAATACGACGATCAATGAAATATTGCAGTTAGCTAAAAGTGATCCCAACATCATCTTAATGACGGCGGACCTGGGTTATTCTGTTATGGAAAAATTTATTGAAGAACTGCCACGTCAGTTTATTAATGTTGGCATCGCCGAACAGAATATGATTGGTCTCGCAGCTGGTTTGGCGCTAATGGGGAAAAAAGTAATCGTTTATACGATCGTGCCTTTTGCTACCATGCGTTGTTTCGAGCAAATTCGGGTTGATCTTTGCTATCAAAATTTAGACGTTAAGATTATTGGTGTTGGTGGCGGTTATGCTTATGGAACTTTGGGCACGACACATTACGCGATTGAGGATTTGGCGATTATGCGCTCACTGCCCAACATGAAAGTATTTGCACCGGCTGATGCGATTGAAGCCAAAGAAATAGTGCCATTATTGTTGAGTTTGCCTGGTCCTGGATATTTGCGCTTGAATCGAGGCGGTGAGATTAATATTCATCCTACGACTCAACTAAAATTGCAATTGGGGCAAGGGATAGATATGACGCCGTCAGCTGAAATATTATTAATCGCGACTGGCAATATTTTACAAAACGCCGTCGCCGCCATTAAACAGCTCGAATCAGAAAATATTAAGATCCAATTAGTGAGTCAACCATTTCTGAAGCCGATTGATCGCGACTGGTTGGTGGCAAAATTATCCGGCAAGAAATATATTTTTACCGTTGAAGAGCATAGCGTGATCGGAGGATTGGGGTCACTGATTGCTGAGCTTATTGCCGAGGCGGGCCTGCATGTCCGCTTAAAGCGTTTGGGTGTTAATGATGAGTACTTTTCGACTATTGGAAAGCAGGATTATATGCGCGATTTGGCGGGCATCTCCACCGAAAAAATAGTCGAACAAATTAAACAATATGTCTAAAACAAGAGTTTTATTAACTGGAGCCAGTGGATTTATTGGTCGCAATATTCGAGAACAGCTGGACGATAAATACGAGCTACTGTGTCCCAGCAGTCATGATTTGAATTTGTTGGATAGCGCAGTCGTGTCAGAATATTTAGCGTCAAAGCAACCGGATCTGGTTGTGCATGTGGCAGGTAAGGGCGTTAGCCGCGGGCAACCTTTGACGGCGGATATTGCCGAAAATAATCTGCGGATGTTTTTTAATTTAGTCCGAAACAAAAAACATTTTCAACGTTTGATTGTCATTGGTTCGGGAGCGGAGTATGATAAAAGCCGATCAATTAGCCAGGTAACGGAAGCGGATTTCGATCGATCGGTGCCTCAAGATCAATATGGATTCTCCAAATACGTGATGTCTAAATACGCCGAGCAAGTCGACTACATCACCCACCTGAGATTATTCGGCGTTTATGGCAAGTACGAGGATTATACCATTCGCTTTATTTCCAATATGATCGCTCGCGCCCTAAATGATTTACCTCTGGTGATAAATCAAAACGCCAATTTCGATTATATCTTTATTGATGATTTAGTCCGGATTATTGATTTAATGATTATGGCTAAGCCAGTGCAGACCTTTTACAATTTAGGCGGTGACCAAGCAGTTGAGTTATTGCAAGTGGCCCAATTAGTTAATGAACAATTAAATAAACGCTTGCCAATAGAAATCAAGATTAGTGGTCTTAATAAAGAGTATACTTGCTCTTCCGATCGCTTTAAGCAGGAGTATCCCAATTTTAAATTTACTGATCTCAAAGTGGCGATTCAAAAGCTTACTTATTACTATCAGAATAATAACGAGACCATTGATCCTGACAAATTAAGAACGAATTAAACTTTGTTAGTTATGGAAAATATTATGAACAATTCCGATCAAATCATTCAAGAGGATTTAAGCTTCATCGCGCAGGCTGCTTTGCCGTGGGCCGAATTGGCGGGAAAAAATGTCTTGATTACGGGAGCGAGTGGCGCTTTGCCGGCCTATATGGTTGAAACGATCCTATACCTTAATGAAAAGGTTTTTGAAGCCAAGGCAACAATTTTTGCTTTAGTCCGCAATGAGGCTAAAGCGAAGGCAAGATTTAAACGCTATGAAAATAATCCGTACTTGAAGTTTATTATTCAGGATGTTTGCGATAAAATCGTGGTGGATGACGACCTCGATTATATTATTCATGCAGCCAGCCAGGCCAGCCCTAAGTATTATGGGCAGGATCCGGTCGGTACGCTATTGCCCAATGTTTTGGGGACTTATCACTTATTAGAATTGGCGCGACAAAAGCGGCTGAAGGCATTTTTATTTTTTAGTTCCAGTACGGTCTACGGTAAAATGATCGCTAATGATGGCTCAGCTGCCGAAGCCGATTTTGGCGTGCTGAATCCGCTGACTATCGCTGCTTGCTATCCAGAAAGCAAAAGAATGGGGGAGACGATGTGCGCTGCCTGGTTAAGTCAATATCAAATACCAATCAAGATTATTAGGCCGTTTCATACTTATGGTCCCGGGATTTCTTTAGATGATGGCCGTGTCTTTGCTGATTTTTGCAAGAATATTATTAATGACGAGGCTATCAGCCTCAATAGTGACGGCAGTGCTAAGCGAGCTTTTTGCTATTTAGCTGATGCGACGATCGGATTTTTTACGGTGTTACTTAAGGGTGAGGTGGGAGAGGCCTATAATGTCGCTGGTGCCGAAGAAATCAGTATTTTGGAATTGGCGCGCTTGTTGGTTGGGTTATTTCCGGAAAAAAATATTGATATTTCTTACCAAGAAAATACAAATAAGGGTTATTTGAAAACAGCGGTCACTAGTTATGTCCCTAATTCTAATAAACTCAAGGCTCTTGGTTGGCAACAGAAGTATCCAATTAAGGAGGGTTTTCGCAGAATGATTACGAACTATCTTAATGAATTAGGTTCTGAGGCGTAACTTAGGCCTCGACAATTTAAATATAATTTTTATGAATGAAAATCTTAAAGCAGAGTTAATTAAAGAGTATAACTCACGTTTCCCCCAAAAGGAATTTACAGCGGAAATTAGTGCGGTGCCGGTATCGGGCAAGGTTTTTGATGAGCAGGAAATTTTGCTGATGACCGAGGCTGTTTTGGACGGCTGGTGGACTGAAGGTCGGTTTACGGCTGAGTTCGAACAGAAATTGGCCGAGTTTGTCGGCGTACAATATTGCGCCGCGGTTAATTCTGGATCATCGGCTAATCTTTTAGCGATTGCTTGTTTGACTTCACAGAAACTGCCGCAGGAAAAGAGACTGCAACCGGGAGATGAGGTTATTACGGTGGCGGCTGGCTTTCCCACGACCATTAATCCTTTATTGCAATTTAATTTAACACCAGTATTTATTGATGTCGAATTGGGAACTTACGTTCCTTCCCTTGAATCAATTAAAGCTGCTCTATCTGATAAAACAAAAGCGGTCATGATTGCTCATACCTTGGGCAATCCTTTCGAACTGGAGGAAATTGTTGAATTTTGCCAGCAGCATAATTTATGGTTAATCGAAGATAATTGCGATGCTTTGGGCTCAAGGCTCAATGGAAAAAAAACTGGATCTTTCGGCGATATTTCGACGCTCAGTTTTTATCCGGCCCATCATATCACTACCGGTGAAGGTGGCGCGGTTTTGACTAATAATGCTTTGCTTAATCGGATCATTAGATCAATCCGCGACTGGGGTCGGGATTGTTGGTGCCCCACCGGTAAGGATGATTCTTGTCAGCGACGCTTTGAGTGGCAATTAGGCGCCTTACCATTAGGTTATGATCATAAGTATACTTACAGTGAAATTGGTTACAATCTTAAAATGATGGATGTTCAGGCGGCTCTCGGCTTAGCCCAGTTCCAAAAATTGCCAATGTTTATCGAGAAACGCAAAACTAATTTTAAATTGCTGTATTCTGCTTTTAAAAAATTTGATGATGTATTTATCTTGCCGCAATGGAGCGTTGGCGCCGACCCGAGTTGGTTTGGATTTTTGTTGACGGTTAAAGATGGGGCAAAATTCAAGCGTGATGATTTATTAAAATTCTTGAATAGTAAAAAAATTGGCACGCGCTTATTATTTGCCGGCAATGTCACCAAGCAACCGTATTTTACGGAGAGAAGCGTTGCTTTTCGAGTTGCTGGCACTTTAGACAATACCGATAAGATTATGAATGATACTTTTTGGATTGGTGTGGGGCCCTTAGTAACCGAGAGTATGATTGGATATATAATAAAGGCAATTGAAGGCTTCCTGGCAAGAAATTAATTCTTTTAAATGTCATTAGCAAACATTGATACCCGCAAGACGATTCTTTTAACCGGCGCGACCGGTTATTTGGGCAGTAATTTGCTGCAGGCGTTATTAGCTCGATCCGATTATCGGGTGATTGTTTTAAAGCGCTCTTTTTCCAATACTTTTAGAATCAGCAATTGTTTAGATTACGTAACAGCTTACAATCTTGATGAAGTGGAATTAGAGTCAGTTTTCCGCGATAATCAGGTTGATTTGATTTTGCATTGTGCGACCGATTATGGTCGTAAAAATGTTAATCCTTTACAGGTAGTGGAAGCGAATTTGATTTTGCCGTTGAAGCTGATGGAAATCGGCATCAAATATGGCGTTAAGGGATTTATTAATACTGACACTATCTTAGATAAAAGAATCAATCATTATTCCTTATCAAAAAAACAGTTTAAGGACTGGCTGATTAGCTATCGTAATGAGTTGATTTGTATCAATGTGGTTTCGGAACATTTTTATGGCCCCGGTGATGATAAGACGAAATTCGTTTCTTTTGTCATTGATAGTTATTTGCGCCGCGTTGCCAAAATTGAGTTGACCTTAGGTGAGCAAAAAAGAGATTTTATTTATATTGATGACATGGTCGATGCTTTTATAAAAATCATCGACTATGCTTTCACTTTAAGTAATGGTTTTTATGAATTTCAAACTGGCAGCGAACAAGTGACGACCGTTAAAGATTTAGTGCAAATGATTGGAACTATTTTGGACAATAAAATAACCTATCCTGATTTTGGTGCCTTGCCGTATCGAGAAAATGAAGTGATGGAGTGCGTCGCCGATACAACGGAATTAAAAAAATTAGGCTGGCAGCCGCAAAACTCGCTGTTGGCTGGCTTGCAAAAAACAATCAAGCAAGAATTGAATAATCTAACTGAACAATTATGAAATATTTGATAAACGGCGGTTGCGGGTTTCTGGGTGCCAACTTAGCTCAGGCGGTTTTGCAACGAGGCGATGAGTTGGTTATATTTGATAATTTATCGCGTGTTGGGTCAGAAAAGAATCTGGCCTGGTTACTTGGATTGGGCAAGTTTAAATTTGTTAATGGTGATATTCGTAATCAGAATGATGTCGAGAGAATTATTAAGGCAGAAAAACCCGAGGTTATTTTTCATTTAGCCGGTCAAGTGGCGATGACCACTTCCATCGAAAATCCACGTAAGGATTTTGAAATTAATGCGGGCGGAACCTTTAATCTTTTGGATGCGGTGCGTCAGTTTTCGCCGGAGTCGGTGGTAATCTATTCTTCGACCAATAAGGTTTATGGGGATTTGGAATGGCTCGAATATTTGGAGCAAGAAAAACGTTATGAAATTAAATCATATCCGCAGGGTTTATCAGAGTCAGTGCCGCTAAATTTTTCCTCGCCTTATGGCTGTTCCAAGGGCTCCGCTGACCAGTATATGTTAGATTTTCATCATATTTTCGATTTAAAGACGATCGTTTTTCGTCACTCTTCCATGTATGGCGGGCGGCAGTTCTCGACTTATGACCAGGGGTGGATTGGTTGGTTTTGCCAGCAAGCGCTTGATACCTCGCTAGGTAAACTGGACAGACCTTTTACGATTTCTGGCGATGGCAAGCAAGTTCGTGATGTGCTTCACGCTGAAGACATGATTGATTTGTATTTCGCTGCCGCAGCGCAAGCCGATAAGGTGAAGGGAGAAGTTTTTAATATTGGTGGCGGCACCCATAATAGTTTATCGCTGCTAGAATTATTTGATTTATTGGAGACGGAGTTGGGGGTTAAATTAAACTATACGAAATTGCCAGCACGAGCTAGCGACCAAAAAGTTTTTATTGCCGATGTCAGTAAGGCTAAAAAAATGTTGGGTTGGGAACCGCAGGTTAGTGCTATTGCCGGGATTAGAAAAATGCTGGCTTGGCTGCAACAGCAATAATCAATTATTATGGAACCTAAAGATTTAAGTGTAATTATTCCAGCCTATAAAGAGGCGGAGAATTTAAAAATAATTCTTCCGCAGCTTGTTGCTGTAATACGAGAATTAGGACAAGCTGAGGTGTTAGTAATCGACACGGTTGAGCCGCTAGACGAAACGGCCCAGGTTTGCGAAGCGAATGCCGTCAATTATTATAATCGTCGGGACGGCAATAATTATGGTGATGCCATTAGGACGGGGATAGCGCAAGCAACTGGTAAGTATACAATCTTCATGGATGCTGACGGATCGCATGACCCCAACTTTATTAAGGCGTTATATGGCTATCGAGCTGATTTTGATATCGTCATTGCTTCACGCTATGTTAATGGCGGTGACACGGACAACAGTCGGTTATTAATTTTT
The DNA here is from genome assembly GCA_903888345.1 of Candidatus Buchananbacteria bacterium. Classification (GTDB taxonomy): domain Bacteria; phylum Patescibacteriota; class Patescibacteriia; order 2-01-FULL-39-33; family 2-01-FULL-39-33; genus CAISTG01. The sequence goes on from CAISTG010000061.1 coordinate 29,961, forward strand.
ATGAGCTTGGCGGTTAATTATATCTATGGCCTCGTGCTAAATATTAAATGTCAGGATATCTCTAATAGTTTTAAACTTTATCAGACCGCTGATTTGAAGCAACTATCTTTAAAGTGTAATAATTTTGATATTGTAGAAGAAATTATTTATAAATTGAAAAAACAAAAGGGAGTTCTAAAAATCAAGGAGTTGCCATTCTTGTTTAAAAAAAGGATGTTTGGCGATACCAAAAGGAACCTTTTGCAGTTCATTCTGACTTACATCGTGACCTTATATAAACTACGATTCGATAAATAGTATCACGAGGAAGGGGTGATTACTTAACCATAATGAAAATATTTGCCTATGTCCGAGTTTAGTAAAATATTCAAAAAAAATATTTTAGCCATCAGTGTATCTGCCGGTTTTATATTTCTGACGATTTGGGCGGGTAATCTTATTTCAGTGGTTACCAGCCGCGATATTTTAGATCCACTGAAGGTTACTGTTGAGAGGCTAGACGGTCATCGGCCTAGCTCAGTTAAGGTTTTGGCGACTTTGTCACGGGCGGGAAATACTATCAATTTGGAGCCGGTAGCTGGCGCGCCTAATCAGTGGGATAATCAGTATAAGACCTTTATCGCCAAGTTGATGCTTGGGTTTAAGGCGGAGGACTTCGATCAACTGGCAACGGTAGTGGTTGAGTTAGGCGGTAAAAGGTTTGTGTATTCTAAAGAACAGTTTTTGCAGCAGTGGCCGCTGGTTAAGATAAAAAATGAGGAGTTACTACTTACTGACACAGCGGGCGAATCTCACTACGAAGTCTATGAGGCACCATCAGAGATTAGGGCCAATCCGTTAGCGTTACCCTTGGTACCGGGAATTTTCAGTAGCCTAAATTTTAATGGTAAAGATAATTTGCTATTGCGACCACTAATTGGTAGTCTCCAGACAGCCAGCTTTATAATTGGTCTCCTGATCTGGTGGTGTCTATTATGGTGGAGGTTTTTTCGACCAACTAAGACTGTCTCGACCGAGTCAGAATTATTAAATTCACAACGGCAGTTTATGATCGGCGGTTTGAGTATTTTAGTCGCAGTGATCGTACTCGCGCTGATTAATGTACTGATTTTGGCCTACTATCGACCGGACACCTCGCAAGTAATTGTTGAGGCGGCGAAAATTTATCTTAAAGGCACTTTAGCGGCCTTCTTGCCGAAACCAGTTGAACGGCTACAGTTTGTTGTAAGTATCTTGCTGAGTCCGTTTATCTTGTGGTTATCTTATAGTCAGATCAAGCGACTAATTAATCGATGGTCGGAAAAAATATTGAAACCTGGCTATTACTGGCTGAGTATTTTTATTCCTTTGAGTTTGTTTGCCGTAATTTATCTGGGCTTGGCGGTAAGTAACTTTTTATATGTCAGTACGAGTTTTTCGTTTGGTTATTTCGGCAAATTCATTTTTGGCTGGATATTGTTTCCTTTGATGGTCTGGCTAAGTCAGCAGCAGTTTCAACAGCAAAGCCATCGAGTTGGTAAATATTTGCTATATGTAAGTTGTGGTTTTTTTGCTTTGCTTTCAGCCTTTATAAATACTTTTGCTTCCAATAATCTCGATTTAGTGACGGGTCGCTGGGTGGCCATGCATTTTGATCCGGTTTTTTATGTGATGACGCAAGTGATGGCAGGGAAAACTATGTTAGTAAATTTAACCGGATTATATGGGCTTTATCCTATTTTTTTGCAGCCACTATTTAGCTTGATTGGCTTGAATGTTCTGAAATTTACTTTTGTATTCGGCTTTATTTTTGCTAGTGCCTATTTCTGTATTTTTATTTTTTTGCAACAGCAGGTTAAGAGTCGCTTGATTTTAGGGTTTAGTTTTTTAACACTTGTTTTCTATGTCTTAGATAATAATGTTAACCCGATTCCTTATTTTCAATATTGGCCCATTCGGACAATCTTTCCTTGTTTAATGCTGCTACTTGTTTCAATTTATGCCAAGAGCGAAAATAAATTGGTTTATTATTTGGGTTTTATTGTCAGCTCTTTGGCACTGTTGTGGAATTTTGATTCTGGTATCATCGTCATCCTGGCCTGGCTAATCTCTTTATGTTACTTAGAATTATTTAATAGCGATAAGCGATTGGTGGTTTTCGCTTTAGTCCGCCATTTTTTGGTGAGTCTAAGTTCTTTAGTGGTGGTGCTGGGCGTTTATGGTTTGTATACGTTTGGTCGCAGTGGAAGCTGGCCGAATTTACAGTTATTATGGCAATATCAAAAAATGTTTGTTGCTGGCTATTTCTTGATTCCGATGCCTTTTCCGCACCTTTGGGTCGCTGTCGCCCTTGTCTTTTTGATTGGCCTGTTAATTCCAATTATGATTTGGCTTGATGATAAGTCGCGTCGCGAGCGGGGGTTTGTTATGCTTTTTGTAACTGTTCTGGGCTTAGGTCTGTTTAGTTATTATGAGGGGCGTTCGCACGATTTGACTTTCTATAGCCCGCTCTATACTGTCATTATTTTGTTGGCCTTACTGGCTGATGGCGCTTACGCGAAATATTTAAAACATCAAATAAATTACGGTCTGGGCCTAATACTGTTAATGGTAATCTTTTTTATTTCCGCGGCACCGTTTAATTTGTTGTTTAATCTCGGTAAATATTATTCTTGGGTCGGTCCGCATGCGGTGGCAGCGGCTTCCCAAAAATCAACAAGTCTAACGAGAAATGTCGCCTTTATTAAACAGCATACGGTAGTGGGGGAGCGGATTTTAATAGTGGCCAGAGATTCTAATGATGGTATTTATTATGGAGAATCGCAAACGCGGGCCGCCTTGTCTTTGCCGGCGTCAACTGACATATTTTTCCAATCAGAAATCGATCGCTTAGCCAGTTTTTTATTATGTAATCAATCGGTCAAAGTGTTTATTTATCCTTATAGTAGCTTCAGCTTTGATGATCAACGAGTTCAGCAAAGTATTAAGAATGATTATGTGGCGACGGCAATCAGCCAAGATGATATGGCCCTAGTTAATAATACACAAGTGCGACAAAACGCTTGTGACTTAAATAAGTAACATAATTTATGAATGAATTGTATGGCTATCTAAAGTACGCTGGGGGCCGTTTGTTGGTCCGGCTCTTTGGGCTCAAGGTATTTTCATATTCCAGCATTAATGAGGATAATATTATCGATTGGTTAACGGGTTACAAACGGGAGGGTACTTACATCGATATTGGCGCTAATAATCCCGACGTTACCAATAATACTAAGTTATTCTATCTGCGAGGTTGGCGAGGCATAAATATTGAACCCGCTCAGCATGAATTTGGACTCCTGGAGCTGGCGCGTCCTGGTGATACTAATTACAATTGTGCGATTGGAACCGGCATAGTGACCTTTTTCGAGGGTGAGGACGATAATACTGGCAATACCTTTGATTATAAACTGGCGACCGAGCGCCACTTAAAACGAAGCCGCCAGTTGACTTTGAAACCTTTAAGTGAGATTTTTTCGGAGAATAAATTGACCCATGTCGACTTTATCTCCATCGATGTTGAGGGTTACGAGGTGGAAGTTTTAAAAAGCAATGATTGGACCAAATACCAGGCGGATGTCTTGTGTATTGAGGGAAGTGGTTATAGTTATTTGAAGCAGTTTGGTTATCGAAAAGTTTTTTGGGACGGTCATAATAGTTATTATAAATTGTTTAAAAAATTTCATTTTATGTCCAAGCTTAAAGAGTATGTTATTGATCATGGTTTTTGGTATAAGCTTTATCTTAAGTTAAAGTTAAGGTTTGATTCGACTGCTGGCATTACAAAACAACAAATAGCTGAGCAGTTAGGACCGCGTCCGGTTATTCTGGAAATCGGTGCTCATGTGGGCAGCGATACGGTTGAAATGTCGGTGTTGTGGCCTCAAGGAAAAATTTATGCGTTTGAGCCATTGCCGGATATCTTTAAACGCCTGAAATTTAAAACTAAGAATTTTAGTAATATTGAATTGATTCCCGCTGCTGTTACTGATCACGATACGGGCGGAACGCAAGAAATGTTCGTCAGTACGGTCTCTGATGCTTCCAGCTCACTCTTAAAGCCGAAAGATCATTTGTTATATTGCCCGGATATCAGTTTTTCGGAAGCCACCACGCCAATCAGAACGGTTATTTTAAGTGATTGGCTGAGAAGCAAAAAGATTGAAAAAATCGATTTGATTTGGATCGATGCGCAAGGAATGGAATTGAATATTTTTAAATCCTTGGGCGAGCAAATTAGTAACGTTAGTTGTATTTATACCGAAGTGTCCTTGACCGAGTTTTATGAAGGGTCAGGAACTTATGAAGATATCAAAACTTATCTTGGTGGGTTCGGCTTTATTTTGATCGCGGATGATTTTCAGTCAGGCCAGTTGATGGGCAATGCTTTATTTAAAAAAAATCAATAATCAGCTTATGACCAATCCACTTTTAAGTATTTGTATACCCACCTATAATCGAGCGAATTATTTGGCTGAAAGCCTAGCCGCGATAGTGGTTCAGTTTCAGAATCACCCTGAGTTACTGACGGAGGTTGAAGTGATTATTTCTGATAATGCGAGCACCGACACCACCGCGCTCGTGGCGCAGAAGTATCGGGCGGAATATCCTAATATTACTTACTTTTGTAATGACAAAAACCTCGGTAGCGATGAAAATTATATTAGCGCTGTGGGTCACTCTAATGGCGAGTATGGCTGGTTGATTGGCGATGATGATTATATTGTCGGCGGTGGAATAAAATTCGTTGTTGATTATTTGCGTCATAATCAAGTTTCTGTTTTAACGGTTGAATCTCGCACTTTTGTAAGTGTGGCCGAGGTCTTAACTTCGAGATTGACAGTGACCCCTGAATTGTTGGTTAGAACCAACTCCCATGACAATTTTTTTAAACAAGGATATTGTATCGGCTTGCTGTGCTCAATCATCTTCCGTCGCTCCTTATGGCTAGCCGTCGATCGGGCTAATTATCGGCCCGGCTGGTCATATTATGAGATTGCTCTCAAGTTAATGGCTCAATCAAGCTTGCCGATGGTTCACTTAAGTTGCCCGCTGGTGATTACCAGAGAAGATAGTTTGTGGGTTAAGGACGGAACCGAGTTCTTTTTCTTTATTAATTGGAAAAAGATTTTAGAAAAACTAGCAGATTTCGGTTATAATCGGACCTATCTCCAGTCCCGGGTTGATGAATTAGCAAAACATTTATTGATTATTTTATTGCGCGCTAAAGGTCATGATTTGCGTTGCTCAATTGCTAACTATAAATTATTGTCGGCGGAATTTAAAAGTTATCCAGGCTGGTTGTTGCTGGCGACGGTTATTTATCCGATGCCAAATAACTTAGTTAAAGCCGTCAGAGACTTAAAAAAATACCTTAAACACTCTTGATATGAGTAACATTTCTTTTGTAATTTTTACCTTTAACGAAGAAAAAAGAATCGAAGCAGCTATCCGTAATTTCATTAATTACGGACCGGTTATAATCATGGATGGCGGCAGTACTGACGCGACCCAGGAAATTTCGGAGTGGCTCGGAGCGAAATTTGTTTTGCGTCCCAAGACCGATAAGTTATTTGTGGAGAACGCCGAAAACTATGAGGTAGTCCTAGCCAATGTTACGACCGATTGGATTTACTGGGGCTATGCCGATAATTTAGCGCCCCTGAGCTTGATTAGAAAGCTCGTCGCCTTATCGCAACAGACAAAATACAAATATGTAATTGTGCCTCTTTATACCTATTTATGGGGGGAGACTAAGCAACCGGCACTGAAGGGTGCGATGCCATGTATTTTTATGAAACAATTTCTTGATTTCAATAACAACCATATTCATGGCATGGGTAGGTTTCTGGGTCGCAGTGATGAAATCTTATCCTTACCTAATCAGGACGAATTCGCCTTGCGGCATTTTAGTCTCTACGACCTCAATAAATTCGTGATGGGGCATTTACGTTATGCCCAGGCAGAGGCTGATTTTAAATTCGAAAGTGGCAATAAATTTTCATTACTTAAATTGGGACGCGGCATGGTCGGTTATTTTTTAATGTACATCAGGGGCGGCTATAAAAATGGAACCCGGGGATTATTAGTCAGTTTGGCTTATGCATTTTTTAGGTTTCTAGTCTATTTCAGATTATTTGAATTAGAAAACAACCTAACTTTAGAATCTATTGAAGCCGAATATCAAAAAGAAAAAAATAAAATAATTAGTAATTTAAATTAATATACTTCATTTATGATCACAGTTATCACGGCCATTTATAAATCCGATAATTATCTTGAGGCCTATGCCCGACGATTACAAAAATTTGCGGAAACCTTAAAGCAAGCCAAGCGGGAGTTTGAGGTAATTATTGTGCCGCAATTGCCATCAACGAAGGAACAGGCAATTCTCAAGTCATTGGCAGCTTCCCCTTGGCTTAGGATTCAAGAAAATAGTAAGCCGTCGCTTTATGCCGCTTGGAATACAGGATTACGTTTAGCTCGGGGCGAGGCGATTTGTTTTTGGAATGCCGATGATGTCAGAACGCCAGCCGCCGTAATTGCTGGTGCTAAATTAATTGGCGAGGGGGCGGAGTTTGTTTATTTCCCTTTTATTATTCGCTGGTATCTAAAATTGTTCGGCGTATCCCTTTTAGTGAAGTGGAAATATATTGATTGCTTAAATTTGACTCAAGAAGATTTTAAAAGATCAATGCCCTTTGCCTCCTTTTGGATGGGTAGCAAAAGCTTATTCGAGAAGGTTGGACCATTTGACGAACAATTTAAGATCGTCTCCGATTTCGATTATTCCGTTCGCGCTGGCAAGGCAACTGATAAATTTGTCCGTTCCGAAGTTCTGGCCGGATATTTTCGCGTTGATGGCAATGGTCTCAGTTCTGGCGGTAAACCATTACATACTGCCGAAAACAATATTGTTTGCCGACGCCACGGCATTAATGATAAAATAGTTCCAGGCTTTGATGAATTGGAAAGCAAGTATCAAGTCGATAAAATAAAATTAAACGGCGAATATGTTGAATATAATTTCTAGATCAATCGTTGAAGGTGGGATTAATGGACCGCAAAAAGTCGTGGCCAACCTGATAAAGGGCCTCGATCTTTTGGGTTATCCTTATTGCTTAAATAAAGAATTGTCGGCTACTTCACAGTTGTGGATACACGATGATCCAATAGCTTTAAGGGAGGCGGGCAAACGGAAATTATCGGCGATAGTTGGGCCTAATATTTATATTTTGCCGCGTAATATTCCAGCCAGTATCAATCTATCAAAATTCGTATATGTTTTTCCTTCAAAATGGTCTGCCGATTTTTGGAAAGACTTTGGCTTTGATCGCTGTCGCCAGGATTATTGGCCGACGGGAGTTGATGCGGCCGAATTTCCCGAGCGGCCACAGCCGGATGACGGAATTGTCTTACTCTATTTTAAACAACGTTATTCGGAGGAGCTGGAGTTTACTAAGTCGATCTTGACCGCGGCGGGCCTAAAGTTCGAGACCATTATTTATGGTGCTTATGACCAAAAAAACTATTTAGAGTTGTTGCAAAAAACAAAGTATATTATTTGGCTGGGGCGACAAGAAAGCCAAGGCATCGCCTTAGAAGAAGCGCTGGCGATGAATGTGCCAATTTTGGTTTGGGACGTGCAAAATATCGGTCATTGGATTCCGACCCGTAAGGAAAGTAAAATTTTTAATGCTGCCGAAGCGGCTTATCCGCAGGCCACGGCCGCCTATTATTTTGATGAGCGCTGCGGCTTTAAGACTAAAGAAAAATCAGCAATAGAAAATTTAGTTAAAACGATGGAAGCGCAATGGCGCAATTTCGAACCCCGGGAATATGTTTTGGAAAAGCTTAGCTTGGCGGGTCAGGCGCGAGCGATGATCGATTTTTTTGAAAAGTATTTTGGCGTCACTTTTGAGAGCGGAAAAAATGAGTCGATTAAGAACGGGCGGAAATGGAGAAATGATCGCTGGTATTTTAAGGCCTCAATGTATTTGAAGGCGCGAATTAAAAAAGTAATTAAACAATTAAAAAAAATAATTAACTAACGTCAATATGTTCAATAAAATATTACACAAACTTTTTGGCGTTCGCCTAATTAGCAGTCAGTGCGGCGAAGATTTGATTATCGAATCAATGTTGCCCGCTAAAAAAGATGGTTTTTTTGTCGATGTCGGGGCTAATCATCCGATTAAGTATAGCAATACTTTTTTATTTTATTGTAAGGGCTGGCGTGGCCTTAATATCGAGCCGGATCCATCGCGATTGCCTTGGTTCAAGTTATTTCGTCATCGTGACATTAATTTAAATATTGGAGTGGGATTGGAATCGGGCGAACTGATTTTTAATGTCTTTAATGAAAATACCTTAAGTACTTTCGATGAAGCATCGGCCAAGGAATTTGAAAAAATCGGCCATAAGATCAATAAAAAAATAGTTGTTCCGATACGACCGTTAAAGACCATACTCGAACAGTATGCCGCCAATCAAGAAATTGATTTATTATCGATTGATACCGAAGGTTTTGATTTGCTGGTCTTAAAAAGTAACGACTGGGATAAATTTAGACCGACTTTTGTAATTTTAGAAACTCTAGAATACCGGGCCGGCGACACAGGGAAAAAGCTCAATGATATTTTTGATCCCTATATGGCGGAAATCGGTTATGGCAAGGTCGCTGACACCCATATCAATACTATTTATAAAAAATTAACTTAAGAATATTTTTATGGCCGCTTACACCCTAATCTTTTTTTATGGCTGGGCTATGTTGTTGTCTTTCATTGGTTTCGGTTGGCTCGTAACGACCTTACTGCTTAACCATAAATCTTTTGCCATTGGTACCCAAGCAGTATTTGGCGTGATTGTATTTTTGTTGGTTGGTGGCTACTTAGATTTCTTCAAAGTTGTTTCGCCCACGTCACTCTTAAGTGTCATTGGGGTTGGCCTGTTGATTTTTATTTATGCGTTGAGTCAGAATTACCGGGTGACAATTGATTGGTTTAATGCTGCTTGGCGGGTAATTAAAAGTAACAAACAGTGGGCCCTGGTTCTGGGGCTAGTATTATTGCTGATTATTTTTAGGTATGCTTTAGCGGTGGCTTTTTTCCCGTTTCATACTTCCGACGATTATCAGGGTTATTTAGTGTTTCCTGAAAAAATGATTCAAACTGGGCAACTCGGTAATGATCCCTTTAGTGAGCGACGCATTGTTTCATCTTTGGGCGGCAGTTATTTGTTGAGCGCGGCAGTTTTGGCGGTTGGTTCCCTGAAGAATTTGCATTTGATTGATCACGGTTTAGGTGTGGTGATGTTATTATTAGTATTAATCGAATTGCTCACTCAACTGAAATTAAGAAAATGGTATGCGCTACTGGTTGTTTTACTGGTGGTTTTAATTCCGAGTCCATCGGGGAATGTTACTAGCTTTTTTTTGGCGGCCGCTATATTTTTAGCTCTCTTTCGTTTGGTATACTTTAAAGAAAAAATCTCTGATTGGCGATTACTGAGTGTTGTCGGGTTTCTAACATTGGGCCTGGTGATTCTAAAAACAAATCTAGTTATCCCGGCCCTGGCTTTGTATGGCTGTTTTTTTATTTTTTGCTTTTATCTGCGATCGTGGAAAATCTGGCTGCCTCAGGGATTAATTATTTTCGCGTTAGCAATAATTGCTTTGGCGCCATGGCTATTATCAATGCTGGCTTCATCTGGCACTTTGTTTTATCCGTTTTTGGGGCCGGGGTTTTATGGTACGCGCTATGGAAATTTTGCTGGTCATTTTATGTTGTTTAATATTTTCAGTCTATTTAGATTGATTACGGAGTTTATTAGTAGTATTAATTTGTTTATACCACTATTTATCTTATTGATATTGATTTTTAGACGACCTGCAAAAAATAAATTTATTTTAGGATCGATCGCCTTAAGTTGTCTGTTGGGTATAGTGGCTGTTATTTATGGCGTTGGCGGTTACAGTTTATATTATTATACTTTTCCTTTTGTTTTGCCGACTGTAATTTTTCTGTTGACAATTGAACTGGCTGATTCGGGGTCAACGGAAAATCCAACTGCCGACTCCAGTGTCTACCCTCTGCTACTGGCGGTCTTGATGGTGGGGTTATTTATACAAAAAGATTTGGGCTTGATGACGGATATCAAAGCTAGCCTAAGCTTCGATCAAGGAATTAAGGTCGGCTTAATAAACACCGAGTTAGTGACCTTGGAAGAACGGCAACAATTTATTAATTTACAAAATTCGATTCCAGCACAAGCGACTTTGTTGGCGCGGCTCGATAAGAATTTTGTTTTTGATTTCAGGCGCAACAATGTCTTTATTATTGATTTGCCGGGTGGATCGAGTCTGCCGCCCGGGTTACCCTTTCGTCAAGGAGGCGAACGGTTGGCCGATTATTTGTTGTCAGTCGGAATTCAATATGTCGCCTACTCCTATGGCAATGAAGCAAATTTTTCTAAACAAGGAAATAGTGGTATGTTAAGAGCACATGTTAATCCCTGGCTAAAGGCCGAAACTGAGCACAGTTTCGATTTTCAGGATAGCCTAATGGAGTTAGCAAAAAGCCGCAAAATTATTTATGATGACGGTAAAAATTTTGTGTTGGATTTATCACTCAAACAATAAATTTGAAAATTTTTATGTTAGAAATAGTTCATAATTGCCGCGTCTGTAATTCGACTAATTTGGTCTTGGTAAAAAAATCAAATCTTGATTCGGTTTTGGACAGTAATCACTTTGCCATCACCGATAGTCATTATGGCCAAACCTTAGACCTATACGCCTGTGAGGAATGTGGTTTGATACAATCAAGGCGACTCGAGGATGTTAATAGTTTTTATGAAGGCCTCCAAGATAAGGAGTATGAAAATACCCGGGCTGAACGAGCGCGACAAGCACGTCAGATTGTCATGGGTTTAACTAAGCTGATGCCAACTGGTAGATTATTTGATGTCGGCGCCGGCAGCGGTATTTTGGTTGAACAAGCGTTAGAATTAGGCTATACTGCCAGTGGACTCGAGCCGTCAACTTGGTTGCAAGAACAGGCTCAGCAACGCGGTTTACCGGTTTTGGCGGGAGTATTGCCGGATGAACGGGTGGGTGATAACTTTGATCTGGTAACTTTAGTTGATGTTATCGAACATGTTGATGATCCATTTGGATTGCTGCTCGACATTAAAGCAATCCTCAGACCTAACGGTTTATTGTTGCTAACCACACCTGATGTCGATTCGTTATTGGCGCGCTGCTTGGGTTGGCGCTGGTGGCACTTCCGGGTAGCGCATATCAGTTACTTTAATTTAAAAACAATTAGGCGCCTGTTAGAGAGGGCGGGTTTTCAGATAATTAGCGTCAAGCGTCCCGGTTGGTATTTTACCTTGGATTATCTTTGGTTGCGGCTCAATCAGTATCTGCCAAAAAAATTGCGTTTGCCAGCCCCAGCATTTTTTAGTAAATTAACGATCCCACTTAATCTCTTCGATTCCTACGAATTAATTTGTAAAGTAATAAAATAAACTTATGAGTTTGATAAAGTATATTAAAATTGCTCGACCGAATCACTGGTTTAAAAATATTTTCATTATTCCGGGAACGATTTTTGCGTTGTTAATTTTTCCTAACTATTCTTGGCTGGTAGTTGGTAAATTTATCGTTGGTTTTTTTAGTGTTTGTCTGGTGGCTTCGGCCAATTATGTTATTAACGAATGGCTCGATGCAGATTTTGATCGCCATCATCCACTTAAGAAAGATCGCCCCTCGGTGACTGGAGGAATTGAGGCAAAATATGTCTATTTAGAATACCTCATATTGATAATCCTGGGTCTGAGTTTAGCGGCTTTGGTTTCGATTTATTTTTTATTGACTGCTGTCTTGCTTCTAGTAATGGGCGTCATTTATAATGTTAAGCCGTTGCGCACGAAAGATAAGTTGTATGTCGATGTTTTATCGGAATCAATTAATAATCCGATTCGCTTTGCTTTGGGCTGGTTTATTGTAACTAGCTCGTTGTTGTTACCATCTAGTCTGCTAATAGCTTATTGGATGGCCGGTGCCTTTTTGATGGCGGTTAAACGTTATGCGGAATATCGCTTCATTAATAATAAGGAGATTGCCGGATTGTATCGACGATCTTTTCGCTTCTACAATGAGAATAATCTGTTAGTTTCTATTCTGTTTTATGCCATGAGCTTTGCCTTTTTCTTTGGGGTATTTATGGTCAAATATCGGATTGAATTGTTGCTGACCTTGCCTTTATTTTCTATTTTATTTTGCTGGTATTTGCACTTAGGCATGAAGGCGGATTCACCGGCGCAACGCCCCGAAGGTCTATATAAAGAACGGGCGTTTTCACTCTATTTCATCTTGGTGATTCTGGTTGTGGTGGCTTTATTGTTTTTTCACTTTCCCTTTCTCGCTTATTTTTTGAATAAAAGTTTTTTATTGAAATAAAATGGTTAATTTATCAAAATTACTGCAATTAAATTGGCAACAGTATCAGGTGATTATTTTTGACGTTGATGGCACCCTGTATGATTTATCGAAAATGCATCGTTTGATGCGCCGAGAATTTCTACGTTATTATGTTCGGCGACCTTGGCGTTGTTATGAACTGGTGGTGATTTATTACTTTCGCATAAATCGTGAACGTTTGGCTCGCGAAGGCGCCAGGGAAATTGCTCATAAGCAGTACGCTATCGTCGCTAAGAAATTTGGTCTGAGTGTCGAGCAAGTAAAAAAGATTATCGAATATTGGATGGAGATTCGACCCTTAGAGTATTTGGCGGACTGCGCTTATCCCGAGGTTAAGGCGCTAATTGAAAATATTTTTCAAACCGAAACGCGCATTGTTTATTATTCAGATTATTATCCGCTTAATAAGATTTCGCGGCTCGGGTTACCCTATCATTATTGGTTTGATAGTAGCGCCGCCACCATTGATGCCTTGAAGCCGGCTGCTGGTGGCCTAGAATATATTATGAAAACGTTAGCAGTGACCGCGAGCGATTGTCTCCTGATTGGTGATCGTTATGATAAGGAGGGTTTGGCGGCGCAAAAAGTTGGTATGGATTATTTAATATTGGATTAGTAATATGTCATCATTTAAACAAGTAATTAAAAAAGCTATTCGCTATTTCTGGAGTCCACTGATTCTAGGGGATTATTTTAAATTCAAAAAATCCTTAAAATCCGATCACCGCTTTAGGTTGCACTATCGAGATGTTTACCCGTGTTTTAAAGATAAAACTATTAAAACTGGTTTTGATCGCCATTATGTTTATCACACCTCCTGGGCGGCTAGAAAGTTGGCAGAAACTAAACCGGAATTACATCTTGATATTTCTTCCAGTTTATATTTTTCTGGGATTGTGTCCGCCTTTGTACCGATTAAATTTTATGATTATCGGCCGGCCGATATTCAATTAGATGGGTTAGAGAGCTTGGGGAGTGATTTATTATCCCTGCCTTTTGCTGATAATAGCGTATCTAGTTTGTCTTGTATGCATGTGATTGAGCATATCGGTTTGGGCCGTTATGGTGATCCGATTGATCCACAGGCTGATGCAAAAGCGATTGTCGAACTAAAACGGGTTTTGGCTGTCGGCGGAAATTTATTATTTGTAGTGCCAATTGGTCGGGAGGCGGTCATTCAGTATAACGCGCATCGCATTTACACTTATCAATTGGTTTTGGAATTATTTGCTGGTTTAAAGTTAAAAGAATTTTCTTTGATACCTGAAGTTTCGGGAGCGCTGATTAAAAATGCTACGGCCTCAGACGTTGCTCGAGAAAATTACGCCTGTGGGTGTTTTTGGTTTACTAAATAAATATATTATTATGATCACTGTTAAACTTCAGGGAGGGATTGGTAATCAAATGTTTCAATATGCGGCGGCTAAAAGTTTGGCCGAAAAAAATAAGACCGCTGTCGCGTTGGATTTAACTACTTTAAACCATCGTTTGCCGGGCCGCAACTATGTCTTTCGGTCTTTTGATCTAGATTTATTAAAGGTTGAGGCTCAGCTGACCACGCTGTCAAAATTATCTCTCAAACTACCAAACTTTAGTTTTTTGTTGGCCCGGGCCGCTAATCTGGTAGCGAAAAAGTTACGTCCGGCGCATTATTTAGTAGAAAAAGAAAATTATTTTTTTGATGAAAAAATTATGCTGGCAACAGCCGGGACCTATTTAGATGGTTTCTGGCAGAGCTTTCGCTACTTTGAAGGAATTGAAGAATTGCTTAGGAGAGAATTTGCCTTTAAAAATAAATTGAGTGGTCCGGCTTTAGCGATGGCTAAGGAGATCGCTAACACTAATTCCGTTTGTGTTAATGTTCGTCGCGATGACTATGTTAGCAATGCCACCAATTTACAATTTTTTGGCGCCATGGACGAAGCATATTTTATGGGCGGAGTCGAAGTGATAGGAAAAAAGGTTGACGCCGCACATTATTTTATTTTTTCCGATGATCTTGAATGGGCGCGGAAAAATTTCAATTTTTTAGAAAACAAAACGATCGTCGGTATTGATTGTAATGGTGAGCGTTATGGTGATAAATTTCATCTGATGACCTTATGCAAGCATTTTATTATTCCCAACAGTACTTTTGCTTGGTGGGGTGCTTGGTTAGGTAATCATCCCGATAAGGTGGTGGTGGCCCCAAAGTATTGGGTTAGAGATGAAAAACTAAACGCCAATACCAAGGATTTAATTCCTGAAGATTGGATTAGAATTTAAGTTTATGCCAACAGTCAGTATAAATATCATTACTTATAATCGCGCTAATTATTTAAAAGAGGCGATTGAAAGTATTTTGCGTCAATCATTTACTGATTGGGAATTATTGATTTTGGACGGGGCATCGACGGATAATACTAGTGAGGTGGTGGCGGAGTTTTTGTCTGATCAACGGATTAAATATATTCGGTTGACCGAACGTACCCCCAATATTCCCGTTGCGAGAAATATTATATTGCAGCAATCACAGGGCGAATACGTGGCCGTTTTAGATAGTGATGATGTCTGGTGTGATGACCGGAAATTAGCAAAGCAAATTAAATTTTTAAATGAACATCAGGATTATGTGCTGGCTGGTGGCGGTGTGATCTTGATTAATAGTGACAGTCAGGAGACTGGCCGTTATTTAAATCTTGGAACGGATAAACAGATTAGAGGTTCAATACTCAGTAAAAATCAATTTGCTCATTCTAGTGTTGTCTATCGTCGTGCCGTCGCTCTAGAGGTGGGCCGATATAATGAAGCCTTAAGCATCGGGGAGGATTATGATTTGTTTTTGCGACTTGGTCGTCAGGGTAAGGTCATGAATTTTCCGGAGTACTTCCTTAGTTATCGCGTTCATAGCGGCAGCATTTGCGTTGCTGATTGGCTAACTGGATTAAGTAACAATCTTTTGATCATTAAAAAATATCGAAATGATTACCCTTATTATGTTTTTGCTTATCTCCGCCGACTGGTGCGAATAATCGGTGGTCAGCTATTGTCATTAGTAAAAAAGTAGCAACTTAAAAAAACTCGGCCAGTGGCCGAGTTTTTAATTGATGCAATTTTATTGACCACGTCCACCAAGAATAACTCTTAATGTTTTGAGGATAATACTTAAATCTAATAATAGTGAACGATTCTTAATGTAATATAAATCGTATTTCAGTTTCTCTAAGCTCTCGATTTCCGAACCACCATAGGCTGGACCTAGTAATTGGGCCCAGCCGGTCAAGCCCGGCATAATTAATAAACGCTCTTGGTAAAAAGGAATTTCTTTGGCTAGGAGTTGAATGAATTCTGGTCGCTCCGGTCTCGGACCAATCAAACTCATCTCGCCCCGCAAAATATTAATGAATTGTGGAATTTCGTCGAGTCGTGTTTTACGCATAATATTGCCGAACCGAGTGATACGCGGGTCGTTTTTAATGGCCCATTGCGCGCCGTTTTTTTCGGCATCGGTCGTCATGGAACGTAATTTCATCGCTAAAAATTCCTTGCCATTTTTGCCGACCCGAATTTGTTTGAAGATGATTGGTCCGGGGCTATCTAATTTGATGATCAAGGCAATCAATGGTAAGAAGGGCAGTGTCAATACTAGTCCGATGCTAGCCAGTAGGATGTCCGTCAAACGTTTCATTGTCTCGTACATTTTTTTGGAATTTTCCGAGAGGTTTTCTAAGAACCAAATCATTTCGATGTGTTCAACGGGGATTTTTTGGGCAATTTGTTCGTAAAAGGCATTAATATGATGAACGTCAATCCCTAGTGAGAGGCAAGCAAAGATTTTTTGTGCCGTTTCGGTATCACCATGGAGATTATTAGAGCTAATTAGGGTATCAATGTGATGTTCCAGACAATACTGTTTTAAGTCGAGCGGCA
The DNA here is from genome assembly GCA_903888345.1 of Candidatus Buchananbacteria bacterium. GTDB lineage: Bacteria > Patescibacteriota > Patescibacteriia > 2-01-FULL-39-33 > 2-01-FULL-39-33 > CAISTG01. The sequence goes on from CAISTG010000061.1 coordinate 46,378, forward strand.
TGGTTTCAATTAATTGCGCTTGATAGCCTAGTTGCGGTCGATTTTTTATTTCTTGAGCCAAGTCTTGCGCCAGTGGGCTCTTGCCAATTATTAATACCTGGTTTGCCATTTGGGGCGACTTTATTAGGTTATAAAAAATCTTACGCCAGACAAAGATTATAAAAAGGGTCCAGATTAGGTCAATAATTAATACCTTTTGTGGTTTGAGGCCAGGAAAAAATGGTGCCAAAAAGTAAAACATTAAAACAGCGATAATTCCATTGATGATAGTCGCCTTAATTAGGATAGAGATTAGGCTGAGGTTATTGTAGCTATTTTTTAGTTCATAAAAGTCGCTAATATAGAAGACAAGTAGCCAAGCCAGAAAAATAAACAAAAAGGCTTGAGCATGGACTAGCCAGGTTGTTTGATCAGGGTAGGTTAAGTTTCTGGTCGCTAAGGCTAGGTATAATGCGAAATAAAAGAAAAGGAGGTCGCCCGCCACCAACGATAAACGCTTAATTTTGATAATTAGTCTATTCATATTGCTTAATTTATAACATAAATCTGCCAATAAATCAATTTTGGTAGGTTGACTATTTGTGCTATACTGTAAGTAGAGATTTGACCCAATAACGTGCTATTATGGTTAATTTAACGAAACAATTCATTAAATTTTGTCTGGTGGGCTTGACTAATTTGGCGGTCCAGTTGTTTTTTTATTACTTATTGACCAGATATTTACACCTTTATTATCTGTTGGCTGCCGTTCTGTCTTTTATGGTGGCCGTGACTTGGAGTTTTTATATCAATAAAAAGTGGACTTTTAAGCTCAATGATGGCGATCATCGAGAGCAGTATCTAAAATTTTTTCTCGCCAATTCCTTGATTGCAATTATTAGTATTGGTCTATTATCGCTCTTCGTGGAACGCTTTGGTATCCACGACATGGTAGCCCAATTGATTGCGGCCGTTATCTGTGCCGTGATAAATTTCGCCCTTAACCGCTTCTGGACATTTAAGGCTCAAAGTTGATAAATAACCCTAAATTTGTTATAATATAAGCAGTATTAATACTTAATGGATAACCTTATGCCAATTACCAAAGCTATTTTTGATAAAAAAAATATTCTCGTGATCGGTGGCGCTGGCTTTGTCGGCTCGCATTTATGTGATGAATTACTCAAATCAAACAAAGTAATCTGTGTTGATAATTTTTTGACCGGCGATAATGTTAATATTTCACATTTATTACAAAATCCTGATTTTCGGTTTATTAATCATAATATTATTGAGCCACTCGACTTGGAGAGTTTAGCTGAGCTAGAGTATTTTCGCCTGTCGTTTCAGGGTGTGCAGGAAATCTATTTTTTGGCCTCGCCAACTTCGCCCAGCACCTATATTAAGTATCCCATTGAAACTCTGCTGGTTAATTCCGTCGGTTTAAGAAATGCCTTAGACTTGGCTGCTAAATATCAATCAAAGTTACTGTTCGCTTCTTCGCCGGCGGTCTATGGTTCAGGCACTGGTCAGATGCTAATTAAGGAAACTTATGTTGGCCCGGTTGATAATTTAAATCCGCGCGCTTGTTATGTGGAAGCCAAGCGCTTCGGAGAAACATTAGTAATGAACTATCATCAAAAAACCGGCATTGATACGAAAATCGCCAGAATTTTTAATTGCTATGGTTCACGTATGGGGTTAAAGGATGGTCGCATGATACCCGAGTTGATCCAGGCAGCACGCCATGGTCAGGAGCTGGTTATTTATGGTAAAGAAACTGATGTTGCTTCCTATTTTTTTGTTGAAGATCTAATTCGTGCTCTGATTAAATTAATGCATTCAGAAGAATCTGGTCCACTGAATATTGCATCGGAATGGAAAATTAGCTTGAAAGAAGTGGGAGAAAAAATTATTAGTTTATGCAACTCTCAATCGAAAATTATTTTTAATGATCGGCCAACAAATTTTGCGGCGCAACCGCTCGCTGATATTACTTTAGCCAAAGAAAAGCTTGGTTGGTTTCCAATTGTTTTATTAGATGAAGGTCTCAAAGAAACGATTGATTACCTGTCAGCTCAAGAGGGAATTAGACGTCCAGAATCTGCCAATTTATGAAAGCCGTTATAATTATTCCCGCTTATAACGAAGAAAAAGTTATTGGTCAGGTGATAGGGGGAATTTTACAACAGCAGGCTCTCGCTGCTGCTGTTTTGGTTATTGATGATGGATCTACCGACAACACTTTCGCAGCCGCTAAACAAACTGGCGTGATTGTTTTGCGCCACAAAATTAATCGGGGCCAGGGTGCGGCTATTAAGACTGGCATTGATTTTGCAATTAGTCATGGTTATGAGGCGGCGGTTTTCTTTGATGCTGATGGTCAAATGGAGGCCAGGGAGATTGAACTATTTTTAAATCAATTGGCGGCCGGCTATAGTGTTGTTTTGGGCTCGAGAAATTTAGGTCAGGCGATTGATATGCCGGGGCTTAAAAAAATAGTTAAGCGGGCGGCGTTGATTTTTACCAATTTCACTTCTGGTTTAAAATTAACTGATACCCATAATGGTTTTCAGGCCTGGACAATCGAAGCTTTAAAGAAGATTAGGTTAAATCAAGATCGCATGGCTTATGCCAGTCAAGTAATTAATGAAGTGGCGCGCTTGCGCTTGAAATATATTGAGGTACCAGTGACGATTAAGTATACTGATTATTCTAAGCAGAAAGGCCAGAGCATTTGGAACTCTTTCACGATCTTGTGGGATTTAATTATTAAGTAATTCATATGTTAATACAATTCATTCTTGTACTCATTATCGCTGTCATCATTTGGCGGCAGGCAGTCAGATTAAAAAACAAAGAACTCACGGTTAAGCAATTTGCTGGTTGGTTAGTAATTTGGTTGGCGGGTTTAATTATTGTCATCTGGCCTAATTCGACTGCTTGGTTGGCGGGAATTGTCGGCGTCGGTCGCGGTTCTGATTTAGTAATTTATTTGTCAGTAATTTTTATAATTTATTTTTTGTTCCGCATTTTATTACGTATCGAGAAGATCGAAAAGAATTTAACTAAGTTGACGCGTGAGGACGCCATTAAGACTTATGATTCCAGTGCCAAATAAAAAAGTCGCCTTAGCGATTGTCAGCTATAACTCTTCCGACAAGTTAAAGGATTGTTTGGCGTCTTTAGTGTCTCAGAATTATCCAATCGAACTGGTAGATTATATTTTGGTTGATAATGACTCTCAGGATGATAGTGTGGCTATCGTTGAGGCCAGCGAACTGAGTTTTAAAATTATTAGAAATGAAATTAACACAGGCTTTGCTGGTGCTAATAATCAGGCCTTTGAATTGGCACGCGAATTAGGAGCTGATTATTTAGTTTTGCTTAATGACGATACGATTGTGACACCGGATTGGCTAAATCATTTAATTGTTACGGCCGAAAGTTCACCGCATGTTGCTGCGGTTCAAGCCAAATTAATGCTTTATCCCGAAAAAGAGCTAATCAATAGCTTTGGCAATGCCTTAACGTTTTTGGGGTTTGGCTATTGTAATTGTTATCGCGAACCTGATCGCCCCAATATTGCTCCTTTTGAAGTGGCCTATCCATCAGGCGCTGCCGTCGCTATTAAAATGTCGGCATTACAGAAAACGGGTTTATTTGACGTTAAGTTTTTCATGTATCACGAGGATGTGGATTTGGGCTGGCGCTTAAGATTGGCCGGTTATCAAGTTTTGCTGGAGCCGCAAGCCGTAGTTTTTCATAAATATAGTTTTGCCAAAGCTGACTACAAGTATTATCACATGGATCGCAATCGGTTGTTAGTGTATTTCAAGAATTATAGTTTTTGGACTTTGTTGTTGTTGATGCCCGCCTTCAAAGTGATGGAATTAGGAATTTGTTTTTTTGCTTGGCGCAGTGGTTGGTTGAAACATAAATTTTCTGGTTATTGGTGGCTACTAAAGCATTGGCGCTATATTTTAAGTGAACGAAAGAAAATTAAGCAGTTGCGCGTAGTAAGTGATAGAGAAATTTTAAGATTGCTAGTGGCAGAAATAAATTTTCAGGAAGTTAATAATCCATTGCTAACCAAAATTGTTAATCCGATAATGAAAATATATTTAGCAGTTTGTAAGCAGATTATTTTTTGGTAAAGTTTCGGCGCGTTGTTTTTTTAGAAAGAATCTAAACAAAATCATATGTTGAATATCGTCATTATTGCGGTGGGGAAGTTGAAAGAGAATTTTTATCGTGAGGCTTTTAATGAATACCTGAAACGCTTGTCGCCTTATGCTCGCATCAAGGTAGAGGAGTTAAAGGCTGAGCCGTTTAAGGTTGAGAGCGATAAATTAAAAAGCAAGGCCGCTGAAGCAGAAAGAATTCTGAAGTTGCTGGATGTTTATGCCGAGTCAGAAATATTTATTTTAGATGAGCGTGGTGAAGAGTCAACCTCAGTAGAACTCTCAGCAGTTTTTAAAAAACATCAATCGCGAAAGATTGTGTTTGTGGTCGGTGGCACCCTAGGTTTAGCTGAAGAAATCTTGAAAAATAAAAAGTATCATTTCTTGGCTTTGTCAAAAATGACTCTACCGCATGAGTTGGTTCGAGTGGTGTTAGGAGAGCAGATCTATCGAGCCGTTTGTATTAGTTTGGGTAAGGAATATCACTATTAAATTGCCCCTTAGAAGGTACTCCTAGGGCTCTAGAACCTTGCTAGCAGCGCTTCACGATGACTCCTGCCTAAACATTGCTTTTTACCCAAAAATGCCTTATTATATAATTACTTAAAAATCAATAATTTTAGTCAAAAATGGCTAAAATTGGGAGGAATAAATTTATGGAAGACAACGTTTTACCAAAGCGAAGAAATGGCATTATTAAAGCCATTGTGGCAGTGATTTTAATTTTAGTTTTGGGTGGTATTGCTACCGTTTCGATTCTGCGCGATCGGATCGTTAATTATCCACAGTACCAGGTTTCCGTTATCGGTCAGGGTAAGGTCAGTTATCAGCCAGACCTAGCCACCATTACTTTGGGCGTACAAATTGATAAAGTAGCGAAAGCTGATGAGGCGTTAAGTCAACTAAATACTCGGATTACTAGTATTGTGGCAGCAGTCAAAGCCCAAGGAATTGCTCCTGAAGATATTGTGACGCAAAATTATTCGTTGTATCCGCAGTATGATTATAAAGATAATATCTCTACGGTTTCGGGTTACAATGCTAATCAACAGATTTCCATTAAAGTTAGAGACCTGAAAAATAATCCGGATAAAATTAGTCAGGTTTTAGTTGAAGCTTCTAAAGCGGGCATCAATCAGGTCCTGGGAATTAATTTCGATATTTCTAATTTGGAAGAATTAAAACAAGAAGCGAGACTCAAGGCCATGAACGATGCTAAAATCAAAGCTGTTGATATGGCTGGAGCGGCGGGAGTTAAGTTGGGTGACATCGTTGGTTGGTGGGAAAATGTCGTGCAAGCACCCGGAACGCAAATCGCTGCCTATGATTCTGGTAAAGGTGGTGCTGGTGGAGCTAGTTATGTGCCATCAACCATACCATCGGGAAATCAAGAAATTATTATCGAGATGAATGTCTCTTACAGATTAAATTAAGCTTACTTCGGCGGAGATTACTCTCCGCCTTTCGGGCCTATGGTCTAGTGGTATGACACGGCATTCGCATTGCCGGAACGGCGGTCCGATTCCGCCTAGGTCCAAAAAAGCATGGCCAATAATTAAATTATGAAACTTTTTGTCACTGCCACTTTCAAAAGTGGAGAGAATAAACAAGAAATTGAACACCTGTGTGCGTTGGTTAAGCGGGCCGGTTTTGAAGATTTTTGTTTTATTCGCGATGTTGAGAATTATCAAAAAGTATTTGATGATCCGCAAAAGTTAATGCAACGAGCGTTAGATGAAATTGAAAAATCTGATGCATTATTGATCGATATGACCAGTAAACCGACTGGTAGAGCAGTAGAAGCGGGTATGGCTTATGCTTTAAGTAAGAAAATTTTAGTTATAGCGGAAAAGGGAACACGAATCAAAGATACAACTAAAGGAATTGCTGATGTAGTGATAGAATATAGTATCATTGATGATATCGTTGCGCCCTTGAGTGAGTGGTTGGCAAAAAATTAACCGTATTTTTTATTTAATTTTTGAAGCAGTAAATCGGGACACATAGCTCAGCTGGTTAGAGCGCGCCGTTCACATCGGCGAGGTCGTAGGTTCGAATCCTATTGTGTCCACATTATGTCAAATTTACTTTGGTCATTACTAGCGGTAGCGCTTACTAGCTTGGTTTCTTTTTCGGGAGCCTTGGTTTTAGTCTTGAGCGATCGCTGGCTTAAAAGGTCTTTAATTTACTTTGTTTCTTTTGCCGCGGGCTCGATGATGGGTGCCGCCTTTTTTCATTTGTTGCCGGAAGCATTAAGTTCACCGGTTTATAACTTGGCAATCTTTGCTTGGCTACTCTTTGGCTTTTGTTGTTTCTTTGTGATGGAGAAATTCTTGCGCTGGCGCCATTGTCATGAAGAGGGGTGCCAAGAGCATGAACATCTAAGTTGGATGAATATCTTTGGTAATAGTTTTCACAACATGACTGATGGCATGATTATCTTCGCTTCTTTTTATGCGGGTGGTCCGGTTCTGGGAATTCCCGTTACCTTGTCAATAATTTTGCATGAAGTGCCGCAAGAGTTAGGGGATTTTTCAATTCTGATTTATGCCGGCTTTAGCAAGTATAAGGCTCTATGGTATAATTTTCTTTCCGCCTTACCGGCATTCTTGGGCGTACTTATTGGATTGATTGCTATTAATTTTGATGCGAGATTTGATGTATTCTTGCTGCCTTTTGCGGCTGGAGGATTTCTGTATATTGCTGCCTCAGACTTGGTACCAGAATTACATAAAGATGAGCATCAGAAATCAGCTGTGGGAACTTTCTTAGTTTTTATCATCGCGTTAGTCTTTATGTATTTTGTTAAAGTTTTATTTGAATAATAAATTTAAAAATTAATAATCAGTTTATATATTATGAAAAAGTTTTTATATCTGTTAGTTTCGTTGTTGGTGTTATGGCCCGCCCTAGCTTGGGCACAGTATTCTCCGGTCAGTAATGATCAAAATATTTTTTATTATTCTTCGACCTGCGTTCATTGTCGCAAGGTAGAAGCTTTCTTTAAGGATTATGGTGTAGTAGAAAAATATAATATTATCAGTAAGGAAATTTCTCAGAATCCGACCAATGCCAAAGAGTTATATGATTTGATGGTGTCACGTAATGTCGCTCCTAGCGATATTGGAGTGCCGTATCTTAATTTTGAAGGTCAGGGTTATTCGGGCGATGTGGATATTATTGCTTTCTTTAGTGAGAAGATGGGGATTACTTCCAGCACGCCGAAATTGACAACAAAATCGACAACCGGCCCACATCAACTAACGTTGTGGGCAGTCACCGTAGCCGCTTTAGCTGACTCGATTAATCCTTGCGCTTTCTCAGTTATTATTTTCTTAATGCTATCACTACTCGCGGTCGGTAATAAAAAACGCGCTCTTAAAATAGGTCTAGTTTATATCGTAACGGTATATATTGTTTACTTGTTAGCCGGCTTGGGATTATTAGCCGCCTTGCAACAATTTGGGGCGATCAGTAAATATATTATGTATGGAGCTGGCGCTTTGGCGATTATTGCTGGGCTCATAAATATTAAGGATTTCTTTTGGTATGGCAAGGGCTTTTCATTGGCTATTCCTGATGACAAAAAGCCGATCATGGAGAAGTATATTAAGTATGGCTCGGTGCCAGCAGCGATTATTTTGGGTTTCTTGGTAGCGTTATTCGAGTTGCCTTGCACTGGTGGTTTTTATTTAGCGATTCTGGCTTTACTGGCGCAAGAGACTTCATTTTGGAATGGCTTTGGCTATTTGGTATTTTATAATATTATTTTCGTTTTGCCATTATTTATTATTTTGATAATTATTTATAAAGGCGTTGATCCAAAGAAATTAGAAAAATTAAGAACCGCTAAACGTAAGTGGTTAAGACTGGTAATGGGATTGGTGCTAGTAGCACTGGGGTTGAGTTTAGTATTTTTATTTTAAACTATGTCATTTTTAGATAAGATTTTAAAATCATCAGGCAACACTCTGTATTATCCGGGTTGTTTAACTAAATTTGTGGCCAAAGATGTTTTGGCCAATTATAAACAGCTACTCGAAATGTGTGGCGAAGATTTTGTGATGCTTGAAGACCGTGAAGTTTGCTGCGGCAGTCCAGTATTAAACGCTGGCTATCCGGAAGATTTTAAAAATTTAGCCGCCAAAAATTTACAGATTTTTAAAGAGTATAATATCAAGCGCATTGTTACAGGTTGTCCTTCGTGTTTTGAAATGCTCAGCCATACTTATCGCGATACTTTAGGTAGTGAGTGGCAGATTGAAGTTGAGCACATGACGACCTATTTGCTGCGACAACTGCGCGCTGGAAAATTAAAACTACCGCGCTTAGAAATTAAGGCGACTTATCATGACCCTTGTCACTTAGGTCGCTATAGTGGAATTTATGAAGAGCCGCGTGATTTATTGAAGGAGTTAGGGGTTGATTTACGAGAAATGGTCCTTAATCGTGAGAATGCTTTTTGTTGTGGTGCCGGTGGTGGCGTGCAATCCAATAATAAAGAATTGGCGGAAACAATTGCCAGTGAACGTGCCGACCAAGCACTAGCGACGGAGGCGGAATATTTAATTACCCCTTGCCCGATGTGTACCTATAACTTGCGTAATGGCGCGAAAGATAAAATTAAAGTAGTAGAATTTTCTGAAGCCTTATTGGGTAAAATTTAATTTATGAATAAAGATTTTGTATATAACTATCTAGCTAAACGCGAAGCGGCCTTACCAAAAGCGCAGCAAGATCTTTTGGCTGAGGAAATTTTTAAAATCAAAAAAGCGGCCAATAGTGATTTGCGTGGCTTGGTGACTGAAGCACAAAAAAATCTAACTAAAAATGGCGTTCAGGTTTTTGTCGTTAAAGATTTAGCCGCGGCCAGTCTTAAGATTAAGGAATTAATTGGTTCGGTTGGTGGAGTTGTTAAGGCTAAGTCCAATACTTTAGATAAATTGGGCTTGAAGGAAATGCTTAATGAACGCTTAACAGAAACTGATTTAGGCGCCTATATTGTCTCAAAAATCGGCAAAGACAGCGATCATCCGGTTTTGCCATCAATCGATTTGACGGCTGAGGAGGTCGCCTTAGGGTTTAACGCCAAGACCGGAAGCGAGTACCCACGCACCGCTAAGGCCTTAGTGGATGTCTTGAAACAAGAGATTAAGTCAAAGATTCTAACTGCTGAAGTTGGGCTGACCGGCGCTAATGCGGTCATGGCCGATGGGCAGATTATGTTGCTTGAAAATGAAGGTAATATTTCTTTGATTACGCGTTTACCAAAAACTCACATAGCTGTTTGTGGTGTCGAGAAGGTGATTGCTAATGCTAATGAAGCAGTTAAAGTTGCCAAGGCGGCCGCAGTTTGGGGTACGGGGCAAAGCTTTCCGACCTATGTTAGTTTTATTTCCGGTCCATCGAAGACGGCAGATATCGAAAATGAATTAGTGACTGGTGTGCAAGGTGCACAAGAAGTTATTTTAATATTAGTTGAGGGAGAAGTTTATGAGCGCTTAGGTACTGATACTGAGAGTATGAATTATTGTATTCATTGTGGCGCTTGTTATAATTTATGCCCCACTTGGAATGCCGGAGCGGGCATGCCAAAAGTTGGCCAGAGAGACTCTTCATTTAATTGCACACTATGTCAGAACTGCACTTACAATTGCCCAGTCAAAATTGAATGGCAAAATATTGTCAGAATTTATCGTGACAGGTATAATAAAGATGGACAGGAGACCGAACATAATGCGCAGATGATTAAAAATATTAAACAGTTTGGCAATCCCTTTGGTGAAAATGTTGACGGTAAAACTCCTGATGAATTATTTTGTTGCTAATATCAAATTTATTTATATAAAACATATGAAAAAAATAATTAGAATTTTTACTAGTGGGGCCAGTAAACTTGGTGGTGTTATGGGTCGGTTGCGTGATAAGATTTTCCGTCGACAAGCGGAAGCTACAAGACGTGAAAAAATTAAACAAGGACTGTTAGTTGGTTTGAGTATTGCTTTGATAGCCGTGATTGTTTTAGCAGTTGCCTGGTTTGTTTGGTCTAAAATAACCAGTAATGGTGAATTGCAACAGAAAATCGCTAATCCAGTGGCTGAGGCCAAGGTCTATATCGTTACTAGTGGTAGTTGCGGTAATAAATGTTGGGACACACAATTGTTTTTGGATGCTTTGACTCAACGTAATATTAAAATTGTCTCCAGTAAAAAAGCTTATGTTGGTTGGTGGCCATTTAGTTTTGGTAATGCTTTGGTCAAGAAATATAAAATCACTAAAGTGCCAACTGTTGTGGTTGAATTTACCGGCAATAATAAACCAGACATTACGAGTTTCTTTAATGCCAATTTGGGAACGGTCACCAACGGTGTCTTTGTACTTGGTAAAATTTTGGCGCCATATTACGATTTAACCGCCAAGAAAATTACTGGCTTAGTCAGTGTCACTTATTTAAGTGATAAGACTTGTACTGATTGTTATGATGTTACTAAACATGATGTGGCGTTAAAGAATTTAGGAGTTGATACTAGTGGCGCCAAAACTGTGGACATTAGCAGTACTGCGGGCAAGTCATTGATTAGTAAATATAATATCACTAAAATTCCAACCGTTTTAGTCTCGGGCGAGGTTAGTGAGTATCAAGTGCTGGCACAAGCTTGGGCAGATGTCGGTATTGTCGCAACTGATGGCACTTATATTTTCACTAATGTTGATTTAATGGACGGTTCTTATAAGGATTTGACGACCGGAAAAATTATTAAGACTGATCCAGCTAAAGCGGTTCCGGCAACTTCAGCCGTTCCTGTTACTCCCACAAAAAAATAAAAAATTATCTTTATAAAAATCCCGCTCGGTCGAGCGGGATTTTTTTGATGTTGTTATTTTCCTTCTAATTCTAGCTTGAAAGCGGCCAGAAAGTCTTTCAAGAATGCGGTTCGTCTGGCGGCTATTTCTTTGGCGGTGTTGGTGTGCATGCGATCTCCAACTTTAAGTAAGCGTTCATAAAATAAGTCCAAAGCATTTTGGGAGGCGTCGGGCAGACGGGCTTCACAAAAAGGATCAGTTGAATTGTAAAATGGCCGTTTCATTTGGCCAGTAGAGGAGTAGGTTCGCATAATCGAAATAGCACCGGTTGCTTCTAGACCATCAGCGTCTTGTAGTATCTTTGACTCTAGTAACTCAGGCAGAATACCCTTACTGAAAGAGCACTCAATGATGCAAGTCTTAATAGCTTCAATTTTTTCTTTATTAAAATCATAGAGGTCATTTAGGATTTTTTCGGCCTCCGCAGCACTATCGGCTTGTGACTTAAACCTATCGGGGTGGTCTTTGGGATACACTATCAAATCGTGAAATAGTGCGGCTGGTATAATTATTTCTAAATCACCACCCTCAAGACTGGCAATTCTTTCGGCGTTCGCCAGGACTCTAGCGGCATGTTCAAAATCATGAGAAACATCTTGACTAGAAATCTTATCGCGAGCAATTTTTATTAGTTGATTTTTTAATTCACTGTCCATAAGCCAGCTAATATTAATTAAGAATCTTAATACCGAACTTTTTGAGTGTTTCTGATAATACAAATAGGGGTAGACCGACGACGTTGAAGAAGTCGCCGTCGATTTTCTTGATAATGACCGCACCCAGTTCTTGAATGCCGAAGGCGCCAGCCTTGTCCAGTGGCTCGCCAGTTTTAATGTAACCGGAAATTTCTTGATCGGATAGTTTTTTGATATAAACTTTTGTTTCGACAGCCTGAGAAATTTTTCTTCCGCTGCTAGTGTCGATAACTGTTAATCCCGAGATTACTGATACCGCTTTGCCGCTAATCTGCTTAAGCATTTTTTTTGCAGTTTCTTTGGTGTGTGGCTTGCCTAATAGTTTATCGTTAAGGGCGACAAAAGTGTCGGCGGCAATAATGATATGATTGGGATATTTTTTGACAACCGCCAGAGCTTTGCCAGTGGATAATGTTTTCGCTAACTGTAATGGCTTTAGCTTGAGCGTCATGTCTTCTTCATAATCGCTGCTAACTGCAGTGAACTTAAGATTAAGTTTCTCCATTAACTCCTTGCGGCGAGGTGAGGTGGAGGCGAGAATTATTTGTTTCATAGTTTATTTTTAATGAAATAATATATTAGTACACCGATGGCGATAATAATAGACGTAAATATCAATAGCCAGCCAATCGGAATTAAGGCAAAGGGCTCAATGAGGGTGCCGTCGGCAGCAACAGATGATCCTATGACGCTATAGGCGGCAAAACAAACGAGACCAAATATCAAAGGAATCATGGCAACTAGATATAATTTTTTCATTTTGTTAATTTTATAAATTACCTTAATTTTAACAAAAAGGCAAGTACTTAGCAATTTAGCGACTTTAAACCATTGACATAATGGTAATTACTTGATATATTTAGTTATTCTGTGTTCATTGATAAATAGCAACACTAGGAAAGGACCGCGTATGAATATTCTTGGTGCTATGGCTGAAGTTGGAAGAGAAGAGAAAGAGGCATGTTGTCACTGTGGTAAGGTCTGGTATAAAGAGCACCATCGTGATGGTGTTTGTCGTCAGTGTCAAAGTCTTGGCAGGGTTGGTCCGCAAGAATTGGCCCGGCGGAAGCGCTCAATGCTGACCTATCTCATCGCTGTTATAGTCATTTTCTTGGTGCTAATCGTTAGCGCTATATTTAAGTAGAAAACAACACTGGAGATTTGTCATGTTGGAGAGAAAAGACTTGGCTGTTGGTAAGTTGGTTTGGTGGCCTCGTTTGGTTGCCGGAATTGATGATGGTCATCCCTGTGTCATTACTTGGGTGGGTAAAGAAAGCATTAGAATTACCTCGCTGTATAATTTGAGCGAGCTTTCTAATTTGGTGATTGATGAGGTTTTATCTGAGTGGGAGCGCTGTTCATTTCTGCGCGCACTTGAGTATGTTCGTGGCAGAAAAAAAGAACTCAAAATTGAGTTGAAAGATTTGGAAAGAAAGACTAAGGAGTCCAGGGAGTTTCGTCAGCGATACAAACTGGGACTTGAGGAGATTTTGAGTACTTTGGGTGAATAGTAATACGGCCTTGGCTTTTAGCCAGGGCTTTTATTTTTGGTTGCATTTTTGGGCTAAAAATGGTATAGTTTTAACAAATAAATAATCACTGGATCCCCGCCTTCGCGGGAATGACGAAGATGAAACTCTATATTGTGGCGACGCCACTAGGCAATTTGGGGGATATCACTTTACGGGCTTTAGAAATTCTAAAGTCAGTGCCTTTGATTGCCTGCGAAGATACTCGTGTGTCCTCAAGGTTGCTTAGTCATTACGAAATTACGACCAAAACTGTTTCTTATCACCAACACAGCACAGCTGGCAAGGTTGATTTTTTGTTGGACAAATTGGCAGAAGTGGGGGAGATGGCGGTTATTACTGACGCTGGAACGCCTGGTATTTCTGACCCGGGCAATCTACTAGTGGAGGCAGCAGTTAAGAAATTCGGTTCTCAGTGTGAAATAATTCCAATTCCTGGTGCTTCAGCTATCATTTCTATTTTATCGGTTTCTGGCCTACCAACAGACAGATTTTTATTTTTAGGTTTTATTCCTCATAAGAAAGGTAAGGAAACAATGCTTAAAAGAATTATTGAAAGTGAAGAAACGGTGATCTTTTATGAATCAACTCATCGGATCGTTAAAACTTTGGAGAAAATGAAGGAAATGATGCCCGAGGGGGCAATTAATCAGAGACGTCTCGTCATTGGCCGCGAACTGACGAAAAAATTTGAAACAATTTATCGTGGCAACGTTAAAACAATTTTAGAAAACTTAACGACTACCAGTACCAAAGGAGAATTTGTGGTGGTAGTAGAAGGAAAGAAATAACGAATAAAACCTGGATTCCGGGTCAAGCCCGGAATGACGGGAATTAAAACTTAACGACTACCAGCACCAAAGGAGAATTTGTGGTGGTAGTAGAAGGAAAATAATATGTCAAAATTTTATATCACAACTCCAATTTATTATACCAATGGCGACCCGCATATTGGTTCAGCCTATCCAACCATTGCTTGCGATGTTTTAGCGCGTTATCATCGTCTCAAAGGCGATGATGTTTGGTTCTTGACTGGGGCTGATGAACATGGTGCCAAAATGGCCGAAACAGCAGAAAAGGCAGGCAAGTCGCCACAAGAATTTTGTGATGAAACTGCGGCTAAATATATGGAGTGCTGGGATGAGCTTAATATCTCTAATAATGATTTTATTCGTACTACCTCGCAGCGACATAAGGTGGCAGTTAGAAAATTATTACAACAATTAAAAGATGCTGGGGCTATTTACGAAGGTCAATACGAGGGTTTTTATTGCCAGGGCTGTGAATCGTTCGTGACAGAAAAAGACTTAGTTGATGGAAAATGTCCCGATCACGGAGTTGAACCGAAATTAATTAGCGAAAAAAATTATTTTTTTAATTTGAAGAAGTATTTACCTGAGGTTAAAAAAATGATCGATGCTGATGAAATTAAGATTTTACCGATCAATAAAAAGAAAGAAGTTTTAGGATTATTCAAACAAGAGATTAATGATTTTTCTGTTTCTCGTCAGAATTTGAAATGGGGGATTCCTTTACCCTGGGATGAAAGCCAAGTAACTTATGTTTGGGTTGAAGCCTTGATGAATTATGTTACTGCTTTGGGTTATGGAACTGATGATGAAAAAAAATTAGAACAATTTTGGCCGGCGGATGTTCATGTTGTCGGCAAAGAAATTATTAAATTCCATTGTATTTTTTGGCCTGCCATGTTATTAGCTGCCGGGTTACCAATGCCTAAAGCTATTTATGCTCATGGGCTATTTACGATTGACGGCGTTAAAATGGGCAAGTCAAGAGGCAATGTTATTGATCCGTTTAATTTAATTAAGGAATTTGGTACGGATGCTACGAGATATATATTGTTATCGCAATTTCCGTTTGGTCAGGATGGTGATATTAAGGCGTCACAATTTGTCATTCAATATAATTCGGATTTAGCTAACGGGGTGGGTAATTTTTCTAGTCGCGTCACCGCGATGGCTGAAAAATATTTTACTGGCGTGGTTCCGGCTCGTGACACTGAATTAAAAAATGAAGTAGAGGCCATCTGGGTAGAATATGAAAAAGCGTTAGAGGGTTTTCAAGTTGATGGTGCGATTGAGGCAATTAAAAAGTTACAGTCATTAGGTGATGGTTATGTTGAAAAAAACAAGCCCTGGGAATTAGCCAAAACTGACGAAGCTCGCTTGAAAGAAGTAATTTACAATTTGCTAGAATTATTGCGACACCTAGGTGTTGCCCTCTGGCCGGTGATGCCAGAAACGGCCGAAAAGATTTTGGCTGCCTTAGGGCAAAATAATTTTACTAGCCAGAATTTCTCGTTACTGAAGGTTTGGGGTTTGCTCGAACCGGAAAGCAAAGTCAGCAAGAATGAAGCTTTATTTCCTCGTATCCAATAATTAATTATAATTCACCCTGTTAAATATATTATAATCCGCCGCGGCGGATTATAATATAGATTTGAACCCAGTTTAGATCACGGGGCTTTCAATATTTATTAATAACACATAAGACTGGATAATCAATAATATTCAAATCTTATTTAACGGGGTAAATTATGACTTTTGCGCTTGTTGATGTCATTTTAATTCTGATTCTTTTTAGTTTTGTTATTGCTGGGTTCTTGTTGGGATTAATTCGTTCCATTGGCTCAATTGTTGGTTTGGTGGCTGGAACCTGGGCAGCTGGCTATTACTTTATGCCGGTTACGGATTGGTTAACTCCGATATTTATGGGCAATGCCTTAGCCGCTAAATTTGTTGCTTTTTTTGCAATTTTTACCATCATTAATCGCTTAGTGGTCTTAATTTTTCATTTGCTTGATAAAGCCTTTTCGCTGCTATCGATTATTCCGTTCATGAAATCGATTAATCGCTTAGGCGGCGTAATTCTGGGGGCGGTGGAGGGAGTTTTAACCGTTGGTATCGCCCTATATGTTATTTCTAAATTCGTTCCTAATTCCAGTTTTGTCGTCAAGACTTTAAATGATTCGCAGATCGCCCATTATTTGGTGATGTTGTCTAAATTATTAACAACACTCTTACCTGATGCTTTTGATAAAATTAAATCTGTCTTATAACTTATGTTAGTTGATTCTCATTGCCATGTAAACTTTATTGCCTATAAAGATGACGCCGATCAGGTGATCAAGGATTTTTTGCGCGATAATTATGCTCTGATGGTAGTTGGCAGTCAAGATTCAACTTCCAGGCGCGCTATTGAATATGCCGATAAGTATGAACGTGGCGTGTATGCGGCGGTTGGTTTGCATCCGATTGATTTAATTGATGAGACCGAGGACACCATAGTGATGGATGGCCAGCCTTATACTTTTAAGAATCGTCAGGAAGATTTTGATCAAGACCGTTATCGTCAATTAGCTCAGTCATCGGATAAGGTTAAGGCGATTGGTGAAGTTGGCTTGGATTATTATTATTTTGACAAATTTTCTAATGACCAGTTGCCAGGATTTAAAGCGAAACAAAAAGAAGCCTTAATCGGTTTTATTGAATTGGCTGAAAATCTTGACTTACCGGTGATTTTTCATTGCCGCGGTGAAAGAACTGATCCAACTGGTGCCTATCAAGAATTATTAGAGTTAATTACTGATGAAGTGAATCATGGTCGTAATATCAGAGGTGTGGTGCATTGCTTTGGTGGTAACATGAAACAGGCGCAGAAATTTGTGGAATTAGGATTATATATTGGTATCACTGGTATCGTGACTTTCAAAAGTAAAAATGAAGAATTACAAAAGATTGCTCGGGAGTTACCTCTTAGTAAGATTTTAATTGAAACTGATGCGCCTTTCTTATCGCCGGAACCGCATCGTGGCGCTAGATGTCTACCGCAATATGTTGAGTTTGTGGCTAGGAAAATTGCGGAACTCAAAGGGATGAGTTATGAAGAGCTGGCTGAGGCCACAACACAAAACGCTAAAAATTTATTTCGCATCTAATGTTGTTATTTTTTATTATAATTTGGTTCGTGGCTTCGTGGTGGTTGGCTAATAAAATTTTAGCTAAGCTATTAAAGCTGGATAAAACAGTTATCAAATTGCTAGCTGTTTTTTTGCCGCTATTTATTTTGGGACCATTAGCCAATGTCTTTACGGCCTGGCTTAAGTTGACTGATCTGACTATTTATTTGTCACTAATCTTAAGTTGGGTCAGTTTATTTGTTATTGACCGCTACTTACTAAAGAAGACTGAATTAACTCAGGTTGTTGAAGCGGAAAAAGTTAGTCTCGACTTTTTTGTTTGGTCCAAGTGGTATTATTTAGTTTTTGGTTTAGTGGCAGTCAGGGGATTTTGGATGATTGCTCAGTTGGCTACTGGTAGCTCCTTGGCTAGTCCCTGGGAGATTCTAACTAGCTGGCTAATACTGGTAATTGCATCCTTGGTGGTCATAATTGGCTATGCCATTTACTGTCGGAAAATTCCGACAGTAGCGACCTTAATCATGATCATGGTTTTTTCTTTATTAATTCACTCCTATTTATTCGTCTATCAGAATGGTTTTGGCGGTGATCGTTTTCGTCATTTAGGTTCGGAAGAGAGGATTTTACAAGGCATAGAGTATCAACCAACGCTACAGACGAATAATATTTGGTATAAAAATCTAGGACCACTCAAATATCCGCAAGCATTAACTGATAGTGCCAAGTTATCTTATGGCACGATGTGGTCACTGGAAGTGATTGTGGCGAAAGCGTTTGGTTGGCCAGTTTTTCAAATTAATCGTTTTATGTTGCCTGTATTGTGGTCGCTATTTTTGACCTTGATAATTTTTGCCATGAGTTACGTGTTGCGACCAGATAAGCAATTAGCTTTGTGGTCGGCGCTGCTTGCTAATTCAGTTTATTTATTTCAGTATTATGGTGCGCAGGGGTTGCCGGCTTCTTATGGCTTATTGTGGTTAGCATTTTATTTTCTGTTACTAGTTGGCTATCTTAAAAATCCGGGCCGTTCCAGGTTATGGTTACTAATCGCTGGCTTGGGTTTAATGTATTTTAATTATTCACTCGCTTTTTTATTAGCTGGTATCGGACTTCTTTTGGCCGTCACTTTAGTTAAGAAAAAATTCTATATTTATCTAATAGCGCCACTTTCAATTGTCGCTTTAATTGGTTTAGATTATTTGTCGTCTCCGCTAGTTAACTTTTCTTGGTCGAAAATTTTGAGTTCCTGGTCATTTGGTAATTTCTTAACCTTTGAGTCGCTTAGTCGCTTAATCCCAATAATTGGCGAGTGGCATCGTTTGGATTATGCTTTATTAATTGTGGCGGCATTGATCATAATCTTGGGATTATTTAAATTATGGCACCGACAAGACCCAGTCGAGTTATTAATTTTACTAATGGCTAAAATAATTTTAGCCAGTTATTGCTTAAGTTATTGGTTGCTTAATGGTGAGCATTCTTTGACTCGCCGCTTATCATTGTTTGCAATTTTATTTTTAGTACTGATAGTTGCTGGGGTGGTTGTGGACGGTATAAAAAGCAAGAAGAGCTTCGCAGTAGTTGTTGCTGCGGTCGTAGTACTGACAGCTTTAACCTATTATTCCGGACCGGTCTTACAGGTAAATATTAGTAATCGAGAAATCGCGAAAGCACAAGCCATCTGGCATGACATTAAGTCTCGACCCGAATATTGTGTTAAGGATGATTTAAATGTTATCTTAGCCCTGGAGTATGTTTCAGCGAAACAGTTTCAAGAGGAGATTAATAATCGCAATTGTGGTAGATAATTATTAAGATATTTATATGGACTGTATTTTTTGTAAAATCGTTGCGGGTGAAATACCGGCGACCAAAATTTATGAGGATGAAAATATTTTAGCCTTTTTGGATATTGCTCCGGTTAATCCCGGTCATACTTTGGTTATTCCTAAACCGCATTATGCTAATTTTATGGAATTGCCTGAAGAAGAGTCGGCTGTAATAATTAGAACCATCAAAAAATTGGCGGCTGGCGTAATAAAGGGAACTGGTGCCGAGGGTTTTAATCTTACCTTAAATAATGGGACCGTCGCCGGTCAAGTTGTGGGTCATGTGCATTGGCATATTGTACCGCGCTTTCCGGATGATGGGCGAGTGCTTTGGCCTGGTCAAGTTTATCAGGAGGGTGAGGCCGCAGCGATTGCTGAAAAAATTAAACAACAATTATAAATAAAAGACCCCGAGAGTTAAACTTTCGGGGTTTGTTGCTTTAGTAGCTAATATTTTGTCCTCGTAGTAATCGCGGCCGATTTGTTCTGTAGTCGCTAATAGCGATTAATTTGACTGGATTTTCACATTCGGCAAACATTGTCTTGGCTGCTGCACAGGATTTTGCCCATTCGGCACCTGCTAGTTCGCTGAATTTTGTATCCCAATCTAGGTCAATGATGACCTCAGTAATTCCCGCTTCAATAATCATAATAGCGCATTTATCGCAGGGGGTACCATTGGTATACATGTGGCAACCATTGGTAGCTTGGCCGTACTTGGCAGCATTAGCAACAGCGGTCGCTTCGGCATGTCCTGAGTAGAAATATTTCTCGGGTCGCTCGTGACGCTCCGGAATGTCCTGTCTAACTCCCGCAGGAAAACCATTGAATCCCTTTGATATTATAACTTTTCGATTGGGGTCAACAATAATTGCTCCAATATGTGCGCTGCGGTCTCTGCTAAAATTGTCGGCGATTGAGTATACGATACTTAAATAGTGTTCTTCTGCATCTTTAACTGGTCTAATTTCCATTTTCTTGCTCCCATTGGTTGTTTGCTGTTTAAGGTCCTATTGGATATTTAACTTGAAAACACCAAAGTTGTCAACTGCATAAAATAGATTTTGTCCAGCGCGGTCACTAACTAGGTGAGTGGCGTCGGACGCGGCAATGGTAATAATATTACGTAATTCACGATTATCTAATTCAATCAGTTTGATTTGCTTGTCGGTGGAAAAAATCAAATGACGTCCTTGTGGATGCCAAATCACGTTCCTAATCGAAGTACTAAGTCGCGTAATTAATTCTGGTTCAGCTTTGCCGGTTTCAAAAATGTAGATTTCAAAATCGTTATAAATAATTAGCGAATCACCATTGAGCCATTGTAGGTTTTTGTAGGCTAAATCAACAGCTCGTGTTTGATTGGCTAAATCGATAATAGTTAAAATATTTTTTGTTGGGTCAACAATAAAAGCTTTATTGTTTTTAATTTGCTTGATTTGGCAACTAACGCAGGTTATCTTTTTGATATCTTTGGCGCCCTCACCGGTTAAGGTTTGCTGCGTTAACAATTGGTTACTAATAGTGTAGAGAACTTTGTTGACGATATAGAAATCATCGAGTCCGGATTTTTTCAATACTAGTTTTGGTGATAGTGAAGTTAAATCATACTGCCAAAGTGTAGTGGCGTCTAGAGCATAAAGATTATCACTGTTACTATCCCAATGAATGCTTTTGTAGTTTTTACCTGACAATTGCTTGAAGTCTTTAGTTAAGGTGTCTAAGACGAAGTAATTTGTTTGTTGGTTTTTGGAAGCCAGAATCAAGAGATGACGACCCGACGGCGAGAAGGAATCTAACTTAAGAGAATCATAGTTAATAACCGCAGCATTAGTACTTTTGACGGCGCCAATAGTTTCGATCTTACCGCCAGTTAATTCACCGAAGATGCCAGAATTAATATCCAGCAACGAAAGATTATTATGGTCATCGGTCAGGACGACGATATTTTGATCTGGCGTGATGAGCCAATCGGTAACAGTTGAAGTACTTAACGACTGCGAGTTCGATTTTTTCCAGAGCATGATTTTTTCGGCGAAGGTTGTGCCGTTTTCATAAACAGCCAATTTTTTTTGCCAGTCATAGTAGCCGTCCTTAGAGAGAGAAATTTCATAATCACCTGGCAGCAGGTATTCAATTTTCGCCGGTGTCAGGCTGGTTTCGTAGCGTTGGCCATTTAATTTAATGGTTGCCGCTTTAGGATTCGAAGTAATTTTAAGAATTCCCGTTTTTTGGACTCGTCCTTTTGTTAGATTATAACGATAGCCCATAGTATAAAGAATAACAAGGGGCGACGCAATCAGAAAAATGGAAATAAAAGCTACGTAGGTTATTCTTCGGTGGATTGGAGTTTTCATAAAATTTTATTAGCAATAAACTCGTCTCAAAAGTTAATACGAGACGGTTGCCTTCTTAGTCAGATATTTTTTCAATTTTTGCTCCGAGGGCTTGTAGCCGATTGATTGGGCTTTCATAGCCGCGTTCGATTTGATAGATATTATCGATGATGGTGGTGCCCTGGGCGATTAAACCGGCCAAGACTAGGGCCATGCCAGCTCGCAAGTCAGGTGATTCTAATTTTCTGCCAAAGAGTGGCGTTGGACCGGAAACAATCACGCGATGCGGATCACACATAATAATATTGGCGCCCATCGCGTTCAATTTGTCAGTATAAAATAGACGGCCATCATAAATAACTTCATGGATTAATGATAATCCCTTAGCTTGTGTCATGAGCACTGTAAAAGGTGCTTGTAAATCAGTCGGGAAGCCTGGGTATTCGTGAGTTCGTAATTCAATCGCTTTTAATTTGGAAGGAAAAGTTTTGATGTAATCGGTGCCAACCTCTAGTTTTGCACCTGCTTTTTTTAGAGTTGCTAAAACCACTTCTAAATGTTGAGGCTGACAATTAGTAACTTTAATTTCGCTATTGGTTAATAATCCCATAATGACGAAGCTTCCGGCTTCAATGCGATCGGGAATAATTGCACAAGTGCCGCCCCCGAGATTTTTTACGCCTTCGATAGTGATAATCGGAGTGCCAGCACCGGAAATTTTAGCACCACAAGAATTTAAGTAATCAGCTAAAGCGGGAATTTCTGGTTCCATGGCCGCATTAACGATAGTAGTTATTCCTTGAGCTAAGCAGGCTGTCATCATTAAACTTTCTGTGGCCGTGACTGCGATCCAGGGTAACACAATTTTAGCGCCTTTTAGTTTTTTGGCGCGCAAAGTGTAATGGCTGTCATGCTCTTCTATTTTGGCGCCCAAAGCTTCGAATCCGGCTAGGAACATATCAATGGGGCGTTTGCCAATAACACAGCCGCCAGGATGGGCCATAGTTACTTCACCAAAACGAGCTAGTAGTGGCCCAGCAAACATCACTGAGGTTCTAAGTTTACGTACTAACTCTGCTGTGGGCTCGGTTTTATTGATGCCACTAGTTTTAATAGTAACTTGATTTTTGGTTTGTTCAATTTCGGCTCCTAAATCGGTTAAAATTTCTAGCATGCGGCTAGTGTCTTCAATTTCAGGAAAATTGGTAATAGTGCAAGGCTCGGCCGACATGACACAGGCCGCTAAGACCTTTAGCGCCTGATTTTTGGCCCCAGAGACAGCAATGGTTCCAGTTAATTTGTGCCCGCCTTCAATTGAGTATTTAGTCATAGTTTTAGAGTGATTGATGTTTATAGCTTAACATTTATTGCCATATTTGTCGACTTAGAGTGTAGCTATTGACATTTTTATTTATTTGTGGTTATATATTAGAAGCTGTCGTCAGTAGATGACAAAAGAACCTTACAATAATCAGTGGAATTGGCCATTGATTCAACCAGCAGGAGATTAGCCAATGGTGCCTTCGCAGTTAACTTTTCGGCGACATGCTTGTGATCGGTTGGCCGAAAGATTGTCACTAACGGCTGAAGAAGTAATCGAGATAATCGACAATGACCTTTGCGTCTTAATCGGGGAAGAAGATAACCGCTATCATAAAGTATTTTATAGTCGGCCAGATAAGCAATGCTTTGTCGCCATTCATGACCATGAAACTAATGAACTGGTCACTATCTTGCCGCTTGATTACCATCATCGTTGGCAAATATCTGAAGCAGTTTACTTCGAGGCTAAAGCCAAAATTTGTCCTTATGAGTTAACTCGGCCAGTTCAGCTGGAGCCAGTGTCGGAAATTCCGGCCGTGGTCTGTCCGTCTGCGCCCCTAGTTACTCCCCAGCAGGTAACCGCTAACGGTGCTAAAGAGCCGAGCGTTAACCTGAGGTTCATCTGTTATTTTCGGGGACGGATTGATGGCCGAGCACATACCGCATCCTTTGGTTCCAAATTCTTGCTCGCCAATGTCAAGGAGCAGCTGGAAAGAATCGACCTGAAACAGCTGATCAAAAATAATGTTTCGGCTGATATTTGGAATGATTGCGAATTGCAATCGGTCTATTATCGTATCGGCAAGGATCGAACTTTGCATGAGTTTAATATAAGTGTTCCCGTAGAAATTCCGAGCGAGTGACATTGGACGCAAAATATATTTTTCAACCTAACAAGTTAATCGACGCGGCGATAACCGCGCCACAACCAGAAAGGATGCGGAAAATGAACGAAGAATCAGTTTGGGATGAAAAATTTTTGACTGGTAAGCGAGTTTTGGTTGTTGATGAAGATCAGGGGTTGGTTGATAGTAATGTGGATTTGATGAGGATTTGGGATGCGAGTGAAGTTGATACTGCCCTGGATGCAACAACCGCTTTGGAGAAAATGAAGACCGAACCCTTCTATGACTTGGTGGTGCTCGAGATTGTCTTGCCCTTAAAACCAGAGTTGGCCGAAAAAATGGAACGTTGCAAAAATGCGCTTTCCGATCTCAGTCGGCAAAGAAACGCCCTGGTTGAGTCGCCGGACTTCGAACATGATGAGGCCAATCAAAAGTTTCAGGAAGCCAAAAGATTGGAACGTAAGATATCGTTTGTCGGTCAAACGGCAGATGACTCGCTGTATTTTAGGGCAGGATTGGAAGCGTTAATGGACTTGTCTAGTTATCTGAAGGCCAAGTTCGGTGATGACTTTGCCTCCAAGTTGCCGATTTTGGTACTGACGTCTCAGGATAGCTACCTCGATGTCGCGTACCTGTTGAAGAGTACAGGATTGAATTATCGGCTCCTGGGTAAAGGAGCTAATATGGTGGCGATAGCAGCCAACATCAAACGGCTGCTCAGTTTAGCCTAAGTTCCTTATTTGACCACAAGTCAAGGAGATTCTCCTTGACTTTTTTATTTATTCTGCTATACTTAAAGCATATTCCGTAGAAAGTGGGTAAGGAGTTACAAAACCTTATAAATCCTACTGAGGAAAATAGCTTATTTTAGCTACTTTTACTACTGCGGAAACGCAGTTTTTTTGTTGCTCAAAGCAAATTAATTGCGGTATATTAAATTCACCCCGTTTAATAAAATTATATTTCATATAATTTATGATTTGAACCCAGTTTAAATTAATGGGGTGAGTAAAGTTAATTAATAATCATATGATACAGAATAAGTAATATTATTCAAATCATATTTAACAGGGTAAACTATGCCGAAAACAAAAGCACAAAAGACCGCTATTTTGGAAACCTTAGGCGATAAGATTTCTCGAATGAAGTCCGCTGTTATGTTCAATTATGCTGGCATTGAAGTTAAGAACCTCAATAAACTCCGCGACAAGTGTCGTGCCGAGGGTATTGATTACATGGTTGCTAAAAAGACTTTATTAAAAAAGGTTTTAAGCGACAAAGGCTTAACCTCAGCTGCTGATCAAGGTTTTGGTGGAGAAATCGCTACTTTATTTTCTTATGATGATGAAGTTGCTCCAGCTCGACTCGTTGCCGCTTTCGCTAAAGAAAACGACAAAGTAAAATTTGCCGGTGGTATCTTTGAAGGTAACTTCATTGACGTTACTAAGGTCACAGAATTATCTAAGATCCCTTCTCGCAAAGAGTTGTTGGCCAAGGTGGTTGGTTGTTTATCCAATCCAATGTCCGGCTTAGCTCGTGTTATTAATGCGATTAAGGAAGACAAAGAAAAGTTAGCTGCCTAATAAATCTAAAAATAATAATAAAACAAAAATATGGACGAGCAAAAAGAAATCATTGTTCCTGAGAAATTCAAATCCTTAGTTGAACAAATCGATAAGTTATCAGTCGTTGATTTGGCTGAATTGGTAAAAGTTTTAGAAGAAAAGTTTGGCGTTTCTGCCGCTGCTCCAGTCATGGTAGCCGCTGCCGCTGGTGCCGCTGTTGAAGAAAAAGATAGCTTTGATGTTGAATTGACTAACGCTGGCGCTAGCAAGATCAATGTTATTAAAGTGGTTAGAACTATCACTAGCTTGGGCTTAAAAGAAGCTAAAGATTTAGTTGATGGCGCTCCTCAAATTGTTAAAGAAGGTGCTAAGAAAGAAGAAGCTGAAAAAATTAAGAAAGAATTAGAAGAAGCTGGCGCTACTGTCACTCTTAAATAATTGATTAGATAATCAATCAATTGGAAATAAAAAATACGTCCGGTCACCAGTTTTAATAAGCTGGAGCTGGACGTATTTTTTGTTGTCGAAACAATTTTAATTAAAAATCTAAATCAATCTGATAAATCTTGCCGGCCTTAAAGATCCAAGCCTTTTTTTCTTTGTATTGAGCAGCAAAAGCGGAAGAGGAAACAAATTGATTGGCGGCATATTGTTTTTTGAGGACGCCAGCCTTATCAAAAACAATCAATTTGCCAAGTTGGCCGTCCAAGAACCAGTTATAATTGTCGACTTCACTCGACATAGCAATAGTGGAAGAGGCGAGTGGTGGATCAACTAAAGGTGAGATAGTAGTGGGATTTTTGAGCAGGAAGTATTCTTTTGCGGGCTTACTAATTTTAGTGGCAGAATTCTTAGCAACGTCGTATTTGTAATAGTCTCCAGATTTTGCTTGCAATAATAAACTCTTGTCATCGATGGCAGTTAATTTTTTGATAGTCGGCAAACTACTGGTGCGTAACTCTAATTTATCAGTTAGCGTATCGACGCGCAATAAATTACGATTGGCGTTATCGAAAACCCAAAACACTTTAGCTGTTCGAGCCATACCAACTAATTCGCTTAAATTTTGGCTTTTATTGAAATCGGCAAGGAGTTTCGGGTCAGCGATATAAGTGATGCGCTGTAAAGTGTAACTGGTGGTGTTAATTTTGTCAGTTAATTGTTGTTTAAGGCTGTTGGTTGATCGTTTAGTCGGGATGGTTGCTAGCAGCTCCTTGGCTTTTTTGATGGCAGCGAGGGCACCAGCTTCGTCATTGAAGATGTTTTGCGCTTCAGCGGTATTAAGTTGAGTCTCAATATTTTTAGCAATTTGGTCATAGCCTGATCCAGTACCGCTAGCTTGATCAGTGGATCGTCCGATCATGACGATACTTTGCGAGAAGACGAAGAGCAGAACTAGGGCGGCGACAATGGCAATTTTCTGAGTTCGCCTAAAATTTAAAAAAATAACAATTTGACGATTGAGCCAGCGATTAATGTGATCGGTTAGTGACTGGTCTGATATTGAAGGTGATAAATTGGCCGCCTCATCGACGAGAACTTCGGTTGATGACGCCTGAAGTGTGTCTTGATCGTAGTTATGATCATCTAGCGCTGCAATATTTTCGTTAATGGTCGCTTCAATGGATTCGCTGATTGTTATTGGGGCTGGATTAACGGTTGGCGTGGAATTATTTAATGTGATGGTTGGCTGGGCGGCTGGTTTGATTTTTATTTTGGCTGCTCTAGCCTTAATAACGCTAGCCAGGCCCAAGCTGAATTTTTTGGTTTGAATGATTGTTGCTCCAGTAAATTTTTTTAGACCTCCCCAGATTATAATCAATATTTTCTGCCAATTCGGCATTAGTGATGGGGTTAGGTATTTCTCAGTTTTGACTTGAGTATAAATTAAATGGTCAATTGATTGTTGTGGTTTGATATTCCGCACAACTGCTTGGTCAACCTTATGGTTTAGGGTTTGAGTTTCGACTCGGGTTGGCGGTAATGGGGTTGGTGGCATGGTCGGAGCGGGAGAGTGGCGCAGTGGCAACGGCGCGTCAGCACTAGTTGCTGGTTCACTAATTTTTGTTTGGCGTTGTGACTCGATCTGCTCTAAGGCTGTTGATTCGACTAAAATATCCGGTCGTAAGGCAACAGCGTAAAAATTTTTCTTGGCGATTTTTTCTTTAAGTGTCGTATCGATAATTTTTAGGGCTTCAGTGGGTGGGTTGCTGAGGGTGATGTCGGCTAAATCGTTTTGAGCGAAGTAACCTAAAAACTCTTCGTTAATGAAAATTAAGGCGTCTTTTTCTGAAAGTTCGCCACTTAAAATATTAGCAAAAATCTTTTCCGATTCCGGTTTGAAGGCTTTTTCTTGGCTACCAGCGAGAATATCAAACAACATTAACTCGGAACTTTTTTTACGACGACTAAAAAGTCCTTTGATGCGTCCGGTCGAAGAAATATAAATTTTGTTTTCAAAAATGACGCCTAACACCGCAGAAATATTGCGGCAATCAACTTCTTCAATTGATTGAGTTAAAGCGTTCTGGATTCGGCGGTTTGCTCTGGCCAGTGCTTCTTCAAAGCGCTTTTCGATGCCGCGCTCTAAATTGTGTGGTGGCAAATAATATTCAGTTTTCAAATCATTGATAGCCTCCAAAAAACCGTCAATGAAAGTGTCATTGATGTTGTAAATTTCGATGATGCCAAATAACACTCCAAGCTTTTTGGCTAGGTCTTTTTCTGGCTGAACAATAAAAGAATCGCCGATAATGTTGCCGTCGGCTTCTAGGGCCAATTTGGCAGTTTTGATGTTAATTCCTTCCATTAGCTGATTAAGTATCTTATTTAGAGCAAAATTAACCGCTAACTCCGCTAAATTGGACTTTTAGCGGGAGGCGGTTAGGCGGCGGGGTTTACCCTATATAAATAACGCAATTTTCTGTACATAATTGGCACTAATCGAATTTGATTAGTCTCTGACGTGTATGTCGTAATTTAATAGGGTTTACAATTGATCATTAATATTATACAATAAATATAAAGATATAGCAAAATAAATTATGTTGGATAAGTTATTCGGATCGAAAACCAGGGTTTTACTACTGCGGTTATTTTTAAACAATCCCGAGAAGTATTTTTATGTCCGCGAATTGGCGCGTAATTTGGAATCACATTTAAATAGTATCCGTCGTGAGTTGGATAATTTAGAAGAAATTGGCATTTTACTTTCGATTGATAAACCGGCAGATGAAGCCGGCGAAGAAGAGGCCGGTAATCGTAAATATTACAAACTCAACAAAGCTTTTTCTTTTGTTGATGATTTGCAGTCGTTGTTTGTCAAAGCGCATATGCTAACGGAAAATACTTTAGCTGATAAGGTGGCGAAATTAGGCGACATTGATTTATTTTTGTTGGCTGGTGCCTTTGTTGGACAATTGGATGCGGCGTGTGATGTTTTAATCGTTGGTTCAATTCCGAAACAAAAAGTGCAACGGTTAATTGTAAAATTTGAAAAAGAAATGGCCCGCACACTTAATTATGCTATCATGACTCAGAAAGAATTCAGTTATCGCCGTAGTGTGGCTGATAAATTTTTGCTCGATATTTTAGAAAATAAGAACTTAATACTAATTAATCGTTTTAAGGAAGAATAAGCAAGTTCACCAATTAAAAAATACCATGCGTTTTTTATTGAAGTTGCTGCTTTGTTTTGTTGTCGGTGTCTTAATGATGCCGATTTTTGCGTCGGCGCGAACCATGCCGGAAGTCAAGATATTTGATGTTAATGGCCAGTTAAAGCAAACAGTAAAAATCTTGAATGACGGTTATAATGGTTCGGTTAATTTTGCGGTTGGCGATATCTTAGCCGGAGATGCTAAGGAGTTAGTCATTTGTCAGGGGGCGGGAACCAGTACTAAGATTTGGATTTATGATTTAGCCGGCGATGTACTAGAGAGCTTTTTCCCCTATGGAGAAGGCTTTAACGGTGGTTGCTCGGTGGCTTTGGCAGATAATAATGGTGACTTAAAAGATGAAATTATTGTTGGCGCTGGTGCGGGCGGTGGCCCACAAGTTAAAGTTTTTAAGGGTAGTTATGAACAACGCAGTTTTTTTGCTTTTGATAAAAAACAGCGCAATGGAGTTAAGATTGCATCAAGAGATTTGGGTCACGATGGTCGAGCAGAAATTATAGCTTTTTCTAATTATAATCAAGTGCCCGAATATGATATTTTTGATAATAGTGGAGCTAAGATTGCTGGTTATAAGCTGTCAGATTTGAATAATAATGGGGTTGATTTGGTGGTGGGTGATTTTAATGGTGATGGCCTGAAAGAAACGGCCTATATTGGTGGTTATGGCAATAAATTAGAAATAAAAATTGTTGGTTATAAGAATAAGTTGTTAAAAACAATACCTTATGCCAATGTTGATTTCAGGGGCAGTTTAAATTTGGCGGCAGGTGACATTAATAATGATGGGCAAGAAGAGTTGGTGGTGACAGAGGGTTATGGCGGCAATGGTCAAGTTAGTATTTATAATTTTGACGGGGTAATTGTTAAGTCTTTTAAGGCTTTTGATAATTTTTCTGGTGCTTTGGGTGTGGCGATTAATGATATCGATAATGACGGTCGTCCCGAGATAATTATTTTACCAGAACAGCTCGGCGCCGATTTACAGAATTCAGCCTACAAATTCGCAACTGTTGATTTGACTACACAAACCGCTTTTCGTTATCAAGACGGAAAATTATTGGACACCTTTTTAATTTCTTCTGGTAAGGCACCGAATCTGACTCCATTAGGAGCTTATGCGGTGACGCGAAAGCGACCTAGTGTCCATATGACTGGTCCCGGCTATGATCTGCCAGGGGTGCCCTGGGTAACATCGTTTTTTGGTGCGTTCACTTTTCATGGTACCTATTGGCATCATAACTTCGGTCATCCGATGAGTCATGGTTGTATTAATATGAAAACTCCGGAAGCAAAAATTATTTATGATTGGAGTCAGGTGGGGATGCCGGTGATCATCTTTCAAAGTTAAAAAATTGATATATCTTAAAGCAGCCGAAGTTAGGCTGCTTTTTAGTCTTGACTAAAAAATTTAATTGAGGTATTGTTCTAAATTAGATCTGCTTTGGCAGGCTAGCGTACTTTTAAAAAGGTCGATCTGGGGTTCTGACATAGGGTTGGAGCGTAGGGGTCGGCTATAATAGAGGAGGACAAAATATGTCCAAAAAGAGTATGCGAGAGGTTGCCGGTATAGTAAGTGCCTTAGGAGTGCTTCAATCGGTCGGCACTAATTTGACCCAACTTATAAGAGATCGCGGCGACGATCCCGATGCCGACATTTATTGGTTGGCGACTAAAGGGGGCGAATCTACTTTGGCGAAGATTGCAGATATCATTGTGAATGATGCGAATGAAGCGGCATATTATGCCACCAAAGCATTAGAAAACGGAAAAGATTCTGAATCGGATTCTTCCATTATTTCTAAATATTTGGCAGGTTCTAAGAAAGTGATAATTAATCATTTAAATGGACTTGCACAAATGATTGAGGGGTATACTAATCTTAGTCCTAGGGATATAAATGATAAAAATTTCCACGAGTTGAACTTTGGTATTCGTCAAGTCACGGTAGACTTACTTAGTTTCAATCGGATGTTCTCCAATACAGGAGAAGTTTTTGATAAACTTAAGGAAGTCAATTGTTGGCTTATCCAGAATGATGCGGGCTATATCTATCGCTTTGCCCAGCCTACGGAGATGCTCGCATTTGCCGATAGTCTTACTGAGACGCATCCTGAAAATTTCATGATTGCGGCACTTGGGCGTTTAGCTGCAATTAACTGGAGGCGAAGCTTTGTTTTTCGGTATAGGTACCTTGGGGTTAACTTTATAAATATCGGAGATTGTAATGATCGCCTTAATCATGATTGGGGTTTTGCGGTTGCGCGTGAACCAGTCACTATGTAGCATTTAAAATGAACCATCTTTACGCGACGAGCTTGGCTCGTCGCGTTTTTAAATTATTTTGATAAATTGCCAAATTACCTTATAATTGTTAGTATAAAGTCATCATCAGGTTTGATTATTAAGCTAAAACGATGTCAGATAATATGGCTGAAAAATTGAAGTTGAGGTTTGCTGTCGCTGAAGACGTTGCTATTATTTTAACCTTTATTAAAGAGTTGGCTGTTTATGAGGAATTATTGAATCAGGTTACGGCGACCGAAGAAATATTAAGTAATTCTTTATTTATTGAAAAGAAAGCTGAAGTAGTAATTGCTGAATATAATAATGAGCCAGTTGGTTTTGCTTTATTCTTTCATAACTTCTCAACCTTTTTGGGTCGGCCCGGAATTTATTTGGAAGACTTATATGTTCGACCGGAGAGGCGCGGCCAGGGGATTGGCAAGGCTTTGTTGGAATATTTATTACAATTAGCTAAAGAAAGAAATTGTGGTCGCTTAGAGTGGTGGTGTTTGGATTCTAATAACTCAGCGATTGAATTTTATAAAAAAAGTGGGGCTGTGCCAATGAGTGATTGGACGGTTTATCGAATAACTGAAGAAAAATTTAACCAATAATTAAGTATTATGAATCGAGAACACTTGCCCAGCAGCGAACAGATGAGCGAAAATAAAAAACATTTACTGGAATTAGAACAGTCTGGCAATTTTGTGTTTCATGGTTCTCCGGTCATGATTGAATCTTTGACTCCGCGTCAGGCCTATAAAAGCAACAAAGAAACCGGGATGATGGATGCCGATGGTAATCCGGCAGTTTTTGCTACGCCTTTTGCTGAGGTGGCAATATTTCGGTCGCTGATTAATGGCGATTATGTGGCTAGTGAATCAACTAGTAGATTTGGTCTCAATGATGTGGGCCCGTATTTTTCCGCTTCACAGAATTTATTAGACCAGGCGGAAGAACGGATTGGACATATTTATGTTTTGGCCAAAAATAAATTTGGCGACTTAGAGGGAATGCAGTGTCGCAGCGAAGAAGAAATTATTCCGATTGAAGTTATTGATGTTACGGCTCAAGATTTGCCCAAAAATATCAAAACGATTGAATAAAAATATTATGATTTTAATTATTAACACTGTTCCCCGTGATCATTTTTCTATTCTGTTGGCACGTAAGGCGGGGGAATTCAAATTGAAAAAAGTTGCTGGCAACTTTCATCAGGCAGAAAAATTACTACCAACCATTGATGCTTTACTCAAAAAAGAAAAGTTAAAGTTGAAAGACTTACGCGCCATTGGTGTCGTGGTCGGACCAGGTGGCTTTACTTCGGTGCGGGTTGGCGTAGCTGTCGCTAATGGTTTGGGTTACGGTTTAGGTTTACCAATTATTGGCGTGCGGGCTGATGCTTTTACGAATGAAGCTGAGTTAGTCGCTAGAGTGTTTGCTGATCTCAAGAAAAGCAATCAGAAAAAGTTGGTTGAACCGATTTATGATCGTGAGCCGAATATCACAATAGCGAAAAAATAAGTTAAAAAAATTAAATTTGAGAATAAAAATGGCGCGGAATTTCTTCCGCGCTTGTTGTGTTATTTCATTAGTTCATATACTCTAGCGATGGCCTTGAGCCTGGCCTCGCTGTTTTGTGGCGTCTGCCTGAAGGCAGCGTGTGCTTGCTCCACAGTGGCACTGAAATCGATTAATTTTTCCAGTGCGCGTTCTGGCCCGTCCGGTAACCGATTAATATCGCACCGGCTGTGCAGTTCCTCAGCATCTTGGAAGGAAGTGATGGCCGACAGGCATTTTTCAAAAACCTGTTTCCAGTAGTTGTCACCTTCATCATCCCAAGTTCCATTGATGTTATCGTTTTCAAACATCTCCATTGCCTGATCGAAGGTGGCGAGTTCCAAGGATCTTTTAAGTACGGCCCCCCGATTGTTGCATTGGCAGAAGTCGAACAAGTCCCAGGCTTCTTCGAAGGTGCATAACTGTAAGCACTTTATCAAAGACGCTTGCCCGATCCAGCCAGCACTTGTCCTGAATACCCAGCGGAAATCTTCGGCGGTTTTGGCAAGTTTAAAGCAATGATCCAGGATAGTTTGTGTCTGATGAGAGTCCCTGTCTCGAACCTTCTCATATGCCGCGCAAGCTTCCTTAAAGGATTTGCAAAGCGTAAAGCATTTCTTCAGTTCTTCGCGCTGAAAGTCATTGATTTCGAAAATGCTCATGCAGGTGAAGCAAAACAATTTGGCATAGGCCTCCCAGTAGTCTTCAAAAGTGACGCAGAACAAAGCCCATTTTTTGTAAGCCTCGTATTTCGAATCATACGGAGCGTCCTCGAAGGCTTTTTTGGCTGATTTCAAGTCAGTGGCCGCATCAATCTCTTGTTCTGAGAGCGATTTCCATTTTTCTTTGAGTGCTTCGCGCAAGGCGGGATCGGTTTTCAATCGGCCATTGTCAAGTGCTTCTTCAATTTCTGCGATCGTTTTATGAAAGGAGGCTAAATGCTCAGCCGCTATTTTTTTGGCGTTGCTTCCCTCAGCCGTTTTACTAAAGATTACTTGTGCCTCTTCAAAGTTGCGGCCACCATCAGGAAAAACGGCAGCCATGGCTTCATATAGGGAAATACCCAAGAGATTAGCCGTTTGCCTGACCTTTTCAACTGTCGGCATAGTTTGATCCTTTCGATTTTTTGTTAATTGTTAAGGGGCGATTATTGGCCTCAATGGCCGATTTTTAATTATGTCATAGCCAATTTATAATGTCAATGGTTCTGTGGATAACTTAAGGTGGTTTTTAAAATCTCAGGATTAACGGGTGTGGATAACTTTTTAACTAGCTCTTGCTGAAAAGATATCCACAACCCAGCAACCGATCTTAATAAATGCCCATAATTGGGCATTTTTTTAAATGTTGAAAAATACCTAATTTAGGTTGCTTAGTGGTGGTCAGTGGTGTATACTTATAGCAGAGTGGTGAAAAGTGGTGAATTTCCGGATTTTATTTTTTGAGAGCAGTAGTTATTTTATCAGTAAAAATGATAACTTTTAACTTTATAAACTTTATAAACTTTTAACTCTATCATGTTCATCGGTCAGTATTCCCACAATTTGGATGAGAAGGGGCGTGTGGCGGTACCCGCAAAGTTTCGTACTCAACTCAAAAGTGCTGTAGTTACCAAAGGTTTGGATAACTGCTTGTTTTTGTATCCGCAAAAAGAATGGGACAAGATGGCCAAAGAAATTTCTGAGTTACCGATTGATAAATCTGGCAATCGTGCTTTTTCTCGCGCGATGCTCGCTGGCGCGATGGAACTTGAATTTGATAAACAAGGCAGAATTATCTTACCTGAATATTTAAGAACTTTTGCTGGTCTCGCTAAAAATGTAATCATTGCTGGCTTATATAATCGCTTGGAAATTTGGGATGAAAAGAAATGGAATGCTTATCAGGCTGACAGTGAGAAAAATTATAATCAAATTGCCGAAGCGTTGGGGGATATTAAAAAATAATGGATATGCCTACCATTCATGAACCAGTTTTGTTGACAGAAATTCTGGAACTATTACAACCGCGAGCGAATGAAAATTTTATTGACTGCACCTTTGGCGGCGGCGGGCACAGTTTGGCTATTTTAAATCGCGTCAAACCTGATGGCAAAGTAGTTGGTATTGATTGGGATTTTAAAGCAGCTCAAGACAGTCATAATAAAAATCTGATTATTGTTAATGATAATTATCGTAATTTAAAAAAGATTTACGAAGTTTGTGAAAAGAAATTAGGTTTAGGTGAGATTAGCGGCATCCTACTGGATTTAGGTTTGTCATCAGATCAATTAGCCGACGATGATCGGGGTTTCAGTTTTGAAGCTACCGGCCAATTGGATATGCGCTTTGATGTTAACTCGGACCATCCAACAGCCGCCGAGATTTTAACGACTTACAGCGAAAAACAATTGGAAGGAATTTTTCGTGACTATGGAGAAGAACCACTCGCTAAACCCATTGCCAAAGCTCTTGTTGTCGCTAGAGATAAAGGGGAGGATATCGCTTCAGCCGCCATGCTTGTCCGGCTGATTGCCGATATCTATCGTAAGAAATTTCGCCAGCCCTCGCGGAAAAATCCCGCGACCCGAGTTTTGCAAGCCTTGCGAATTGCCGTTAACGATGAGTTCGGCAATATCAAATCGGTCTTGCCTCAGGCCATGGATATTTTAAAATCCGGCGGACGGCTGGCGGTAATTTCTTTCCACTCTGGTGAAGACCGGATTATTAAGACTTATTTTAAAGAAATGGCTTCGGGTGATTATCCCCGAATTAAAATCATAACCAAAAAGCCACTGGTGGCGAGCGAAGCGGAAAACGTAAGTAATCCGCGGGCCCGTAGCGCCAAATTAAGGGTGGCTGAAAAAATATAATTTATATGTGCAAATTCTGGAGGAAATTTTGCAAAACCGACCGAAAAAATCATCATTTTCCGGAGCTAACGCGAACTACAAATCTGCGTGGTTGGCTGTGGCACTTAATGGGAGGCAATTTTGGCTTAGCGGTCATTGTTGTTGCCAATGTGGTGGCCGCCTTTTTCTATCTGACACAGACAAATTTAACGGCTACTCACGGCTATCAGATTAAAACTTTGGAAAAGAAATTAACGCAATTGGAACAGGACCATGGGCAATTAAGTTTGCAGTATATCCAATTGCAATCAATGGATCGAATCGTTAGTAGTGCTAAGAACTTAAATTTAGTGCCTTCTGATAATATTGAAACTATTAAAGCCGATGATTTAATTGCTATTAATCGTTAATTAATTGTTTACATAAATTGCAAGCGCTTATGTCTTGGCGTTCTCAACATCGATCGAGCGGCTATCGTCGCCTAGGAGGCAAACGATCGAGTCTATTACAGCAAATCGTCACTAAATTGACAGCGCCTCACGCCACGTCACAATCATTAAAAACCGACAATCTCCGTATCAGATTTTTGTCGGTTGTTTTTTTAGTTATTGGCTTACTATTAATCGGTCGCTTATTTGATTTGCAAGTGGTTAACGGTTCGATTTATGCCGCCTTGGCCGCTGATCAACATGACCTTTATCAAAAACTCTTTCCCACGCGCGGTTCGATTTATGTCGCCGAGACGGGTGCGGATAGTCAACAGCAATTGTATCCCTTAGTGGCCAACAAAACAATGTTCGTTGTTTATGCGGTGCCCAAAGAAATTATTGATTCGACTACTACAGCGGAAAAAGTTTTCGAAGTTTTGGGTTTATCAGAAAATCAAGATGATCTAACATATGTCGATAGGTCTTCTTCGACTTGGTCGTTAACGACTAGCACCGCAAATTCAGCTCAAGAAATTAAGCGGATAAATTTGGTGAATAAATGGCTGCAGGTGTTCCTACAAAAAGATAAATCGTATTATCCGTTGCGTGACCGCGTCGAATTGGAACAGGTTAATAAATTAAAGGCTCTGGCTTTGCCGGGAATTGGTTTTAGTGAAAAGGATTATCGCTATTATACGGAAAAAGGTATCGGCGGCCAATTGTTTGGCTTTTGGGGCTATGATGGCGATGAACGCAAAGGTAAGTACGGCCTGGAAGGCTATTATGATGATATTTTGGCGGGACAAATGGGAGCGATTAAATCAGAACGTGATGCTCGCGGTAACATGATTGCCTTAGGCGATAGTGAGCTGACGGAAAAAGTAGATGGGGCGGATTTGGTTTTGACGATTAATCGCGCGATTCAATTTAAGGCTTGCGAAGCGCTCAAAAAATCAGTTACTGATCATGCCGCTAAGAGTGGTTCGATTATCGTGATGGATCCGTATACGGGCGCGATTATTGCGATGTGCTCAGTGCCTGATTACGATCCAGATAAATATTACGAAGTGAGTGACGCTAATGTTTTTAATAATCGTGCTATTTTTGACGCTTATGAACCCGGCTCGGTTTTTAAGGTTGTAACAATGGCCGCAGCGATCGATGCGGGAAAAGTTACGCCGGATACAACTTATAATGACACTGGTTTCGTTGATTATGGTAAGTATAAAATCAGGAATTACGAAGATAAGACTTATGGTCTTTCAAGTATGACTAAAGTGCTACAGTACTCGATTAATACTGGCGTGATTTATGCGATGCAACAAATGGGTATCTTGAATTTTGTTGACTATGTGAAACGTTTTGGGTTTGGCGAGATTACTGGGATCGAATTACAGAAAGAGGCGACAGGTAATATCGCCAATCTAGATCGAAAGGGAGAAATTAACAAAGCCACCGCTACTTTTGGTCAAGGTATTACCGTGACGCCGCTACAATTAATGATGGCCTTCTGTACAGTTGTTAATGGCGGAAAATTAATGAAGCCATATATTGTGGCTCAGGAAATTCGCAATAACGAAGTAATTAAGTTAACGCAACCAGAATTCGTCAAGCAGGTTATATCTGCTAAAACTTCAGTGACGATGAAAGCGATGATGGTTTCGGTAGTTGATACTCACGTCAAGAGTGCGGCTATTGCCGGGTATCGTGTTGGTGGTAAAACTGGTACGGCTCAGGTGCCAAATAAAACGGGCGGCTATTATCCTGATGAGGTTGTTATTGGATCGTTTGCCGGTTTTGTGCCTTATGACCATCCCAAAATTGCGATTTTAGTCCGTATTGATCAACCAGTATCAAATCGTACTGGCGAAGGTGTGGCGGTGCCGGTTTTTAGCGAGGTTGCCAAATTTGCCTTACAGTACTATAATGTACCGAAAGATAAGCCCTAGGCCGGTTGTATCATTAATGTAATTATCATGAAAAATATTCTTAAAAAAGCATTACAAAGGATCTTGTTTTTATTAGCAAAAGCGGTCCTCAATAAGTATAATCCGAAAGTTGTCGGGATTACTGGTTCGATTGGCAAGTCTTCGGCGAAGGAGGCGATTTTTGCGGTACTTAAAAATAACTGGCGTGTCCGGACTAATATCAAGAATTATAATAATGAAATCGGCTTGCCACTGACGATTATCGGTGAGCCATCAGCGGGCAGTAGTTTACTTGGTTGGTTGAAAATATTTTTAGAAGCGTTACGCTTGATTGCCATCAACGATAAGATGTATCCGGAAATTCTCATTTTAGAAATGGGTATTGATCGTCCTGGCGATATGAAGTATTTGATTGATTTGGTGCCAGCCGACATTGGCGTGGTTACAAATATCTCAGCAGTTCATTTAGAATATTTTAAATCCGTTGAGAAAATCGCGAAAGAAAAATCGCAACTTGTCTCGCGTCTGAAGCCAGGTGGCTGGGGCATCTTAAATATTGATAACTCCTACGTCCAAAAAATGAAAGACGAAGTTAACGGTCGTTTTTTGACTTTTGGTTTTGGCGCGGAAGCACAAATTAGGGCCGGCGATGTTGATCTTTCTTATCGTGGCAATAAGATCGCGGGCATTAGTTTTAAATTGTCCTATAATGGCGCAGTCGTGCCGGTGTTTTTGCCAAATATTTTGGCGGATCATTTAGTTAATGCGGCGCTTTGTGCCGCCGGTGTTGGTATTATCTTAAAGATGAATTTAGTCGAGATTGGCGAAGCCTTACGAAATTTTGTGCCACCATTAGGTCGGATGCATTTGCTTGCTGGTGTTAATGGTTCCCAATTGATCGATGACACTTATAATGGGTCACCGGAAGCGACTGTGGCGGCGGTAAAGGTTTTGGGCAAGATCGAAACTACTGGTCGGAAGATTGCGGTCATTGGTGATATGTTGGAGTTGGGTGATTATGAAATTGCGGGACATCAGTTAGTTGGTCAAGCTATTCTCGATAATAATATTGATCTGTTAGTAGTCGTGGGCGAGCGTGCCAAGATTATTGGTCGCACCGCGGGGGATGCCGGCATGAAAAATATTTTAAATTTTGCTGACAGTTTAGTGGCCGGAGAATATCTATTGAAGTTGGTGAAGCCGGGCGATATGATTTTACTTAAGGGCAGCCAGGGTTTGCGGATGGAACGAGCAACGAAGCTTTTATTAGCGGAGCCGGAAAGGGCGAAAGATTTATTGGTGCGGCAAGACGCTGGTTGGCTGGAGAAATAGATTATTTAATTAGACAGAAATACACCATTTTGGTGTATTTTTTTGTTATATTTTAGATAATATTTAATCAATCGTGGATAAATACTTGACAAATTTACAAATATATGATATTGTAATATGATCTGATTGAAATCAGACTAACGCACTTAAACAACAATTTGGCTTTAAATTGGCCAAAAGAAAAGGAAAAATTTAGCATGGCAAAAAAGGTGTGGTTGATTACGCGTGATCAGTTTCAACAGTTACCAGATGGTACCAAACTCACTGACATTTTTGGCGCAACAGCCATCAAGGGTCGTGATGAGATTGATCAGGGCGTTCGCCATGGTCATATTGCTTATGGTTTTCTCAAGGGCGCTAAGCCGAAGGGAATTAAACTGAGTGACACTGCTGTTTGCGAGGTCTATGAGATAGGACGTCGCAGCAAAAATACCGCAACCATTGGACTGTAAAGGGGAGAATCGGCATGCGCGAAATGATACTGTTGGCGCTTTGTAACCTTTTTCAGTTGGAATTGACCGACGCTGTTGGTTTGTCCCTTCGTGCTCATGGACGGACTTTCGCACCTCAACTCAAGCTAACGTTTAAGGCGGATGCTTGTGAGGATGGTTTGCGCGGTCCGTTTCGATTAATGAGCCAAAAGGATTACGGTTGGGTTAATATGTCACAGCAAACCGCGAACGAATTGTTTCAAATTGGTTGTCGCGGCAAATGGTGGCAATACGAAGCCGGGGTTGATAACCGGTCTTTCGTCATTCAACTGACCCAGCAATTCCATTTTGGTGATGGTTCGGCAGAAGCATTTGTGAGTGACTTTGCCGACACGCTGGAGGCAATTGAAGTCATCACTAGCCATGATGCGAATTATACTAGCTGCTGTTAAACAGCAACTTGGTCAAACCGGCCAACAACTGACACTCATATCACTCGGACATTATAAAACGCCTCGCGGCTTGACTGCGAGGCGTTCTTCTTTTTTTAAATTTTTATTTGCCGCCAAGACCGGGGATATTTAATCCGCCCATCTGTGACATTTTTTGGGCCATGACTTTCTGGACTTTTTTAATGACGTCATTAGCTGCTTCTTTGACGCCAGCTTCTAATTTGGCTTTGTCACCGAGAATATCATCGGCAATTTCGACTGACTTAACATCTTGATTGCCGTCCATTTTGATTTTAACTTTGCCCCAACCACCAGAGCCTTCGACGATTTCTTCTTCTAGGGCTTTTTTGATTTGATTGGCCTGACTGCGCAGTTCTTGCACCGCTTTAATTTTATTAAACATAGATTAAGTTGTTTTATTGTTAAATTGTTTTAAAATAATTATCCGTTATAACTTTTATCTAAATTTTTGAAGCTAACAGTATTGCCATCAAAATACAGATTAACAATGCCGGTCGGACCATTACGATGTTTAGCGATATGGATTTCAGCGGAATGCTTTTCTTCCTCAGTTAAAGAATTTAAATCATAGTTACGATCGGCCGCTTTGCGATAAATAAACATAACGACGTCGGCGTCTTGCTCAATAGATCCGGATTCTCTTAAGTGGGATAATTTTGGAATAGCTGGCTTGGTTAATTCAACGGCACGAGATAATTGGGAGAGAGCGATTACTGGAACATTTAATTCTCTCGCTAAACCTTTTAAGGCACGAGAAATTTCGGCGATTTCTTGGACACGACTTTCGGAGCTTTGGCGTGAGCCGGAGCCTTCCATTAATTGCAAGTAGTCAATAATAATCATATCCAGTCCGTGCTCCATTTGCAAGCGGCGGGCTTTGGTGCGTAGCGCCATGATGTTGGTATTGGCGAAGTCGTCAATAAAAATATTGCTTTCAGAAAGTTCGCTCATCGCGTGACCGATACGCGGGAAATCTTCGCTGGCTTCAGATAAACGACCGGTGCGCATTTTCCACATGTCAACGCCGGCTTCGGAGGATATTAGACGATCGACTAATTGCTCCTTGGACATTTCTAGTGAGAAAACGCCCACTGATTTTTTGTAACGGATGGCCGCATTTCGGGCGATGTCCATGACGAAAGCGGTTTTACCAACAGAAGGACGAGCCGCGAGAATTACTAAATCTGATTTTTGAAAACCGCCCAGTAGCGCATCTAATTCAGTAAAGCCTGAGGGTAGACCGCGCAGCTTGCCCTTTTCACGATGTAGTTCATCAATACGATCAAAGGCGCCAGTCAAGACTTCTTTGATGTGAGTGAATTTCTCTTTCAAAAACTTCGAGCTAACTGCAAAGACTGATTGTTCGGATTTATCAAGGACATCAGAAACTTCTTTTTCTTCTTGATAGCCTAATTCTAAAATATTATTAGCGGCATTAATCAAGCGTCGCAGTGTCGCTTTTTTCTGGATGATTTGGGCGTAAGAAACAATATGCGCCGAGGAGGGGACGATATTGGTCAGGTTGACTAGGTAGCTACGGCCGCCGACTAGATCTAGTTTGCCCAATTCTTCTAAACGACTAGTTAATCCTAAAATATCTAGAGCGGACTTTTTTTCGAACAGTTCTAAAACGGTATCATAAATAATGCCGTGAGCGGTTTGATAAAAATCTTCACCGCTAATCAAGTCGGCGATTTTGATGATAGCATCTTTATCAATCAAAAGCGCGCCTAGCAGTGATTGCTCAGCTTCAATGTTTTGTGGCGGCAATTTTCTTAGGAGTTGATCGGACATAAGTCACCTCGTAATTAATAGCCTTCATTTTACCTGATTTTAGCTCATCTGGCAAACCACTGGTTCTTAACATCTTATCAACAAACGTATTCTTGAATTAGGCAGTAAAAGTGTTAATTTAGACTATTTATGTTATACTGAATTTAATAAAATTTAGCTATGATCGACAAAAATTTAATTTACGCTGTGATTGGCGTTTCAGCGAATCCGGAGAAATATGGCCATAAGGTGTTTAAAGACTTATTGGATGCCGGGTATCACGTTTTGGGAATTAATCCGAAGGGAGGAGAGATTTTAGGTCAAACAATCTATCTGAAACTTAGTGCCTTACCACAGATACCTGATTGGCTGATTTTCGTCACTCCACCTGAGGTTTCTGAGCAGTTAATAACGGAAGCGATTAGTTTGGGAGTTAAAAATCTCTGGCTACAGCCAGGCAGTGAAAGTGTGGCCGCATTAGAACTTTGTCGGCAGGTGGGCATTAACTGTATTAGCCAGGCCTGTATTATGATCAAACGGCAGGAGGCCTAAATTTCTTGACTTTCGCTTTTTTTTGATGTATAATATTTCACAGTTATCTTAAATTAAATAATATGCGCCTATAGCTCAGTCGGGTCAATGCGACCCTGGGAGCAGTGACAGTGCAGCAATGAGACAAGGCCAGCAGGCCGCAGTCGAATGCCGCTAAAAGTTCATCTTTTAGCGCTGCACCGGAAGAGCAACAGTTAGTGAACTTAAAATTAAATAATATGCGC
Organism: Candidatus Buchananbacteria bacterium; assembly: GCA_903888345.1. Classification (GTDB taxonomy): domain Bacteria; phylum Patescibacteriota; class Patescibacteriia; order 2-01-FULL-39-33; family 2-01-FULL-39-33; genus CAISTG01. The sequence continues at coordinate 88,958 of CAISTG010000061.1, forward strand.
CTATAGCTCAGTCGGTAGAGCAACAGCCTTTTAAGCTGATGGTCGTTGGTTCGAATCCAACTGGGCGCACAATTAAAAAAGAATCCGCCACGGCGGATTTTTTTTAATTGTGCGCAGGTCAGCAACAAAACAAATCACGAGGCGGAAGCCGAGTGATGTAGTTGAGTGCCGCCAAACATTAATTATGTTTGGCGCTGACCCTGGACGAGCGAGACCGCCGTTTTCTGACGGCGGTTAAGTGAGATTGGGCGCAGGTCAGCAACGAAACAAGCTTGGCGATATTTAAAATCCAGCGAGAGGGCTGTTTTGTGTAAATTTTTCTGCTACATACAATATTTTTGGAAAAGCTCCAAACGATTTCGTGCGGGGCTTTTCTTTTTTAATTAAAAAACTCGATATCAGCCGTAGCGATATCGAGTTAGCAAAGGTGCTTTTAGTGGTTGTTGATAATTTCGACCAATTGGCGAACGCGTTCGGGATTTAATTCCGTATGAGAATCACTAATGCCGGTGGCCACCAGGAAACAATCGGCAAAGGGAAGATAATCAGTCACGTTCTCTGGGGTGATGCCACTAGCTATTGCTAGTGGATGATCTCCAATTGCTTCTTTCATGATCCTAATTTTATCGGTAGCGGCAGCGATTCCTGTTCCATCGCCGCTAGTTGTAATGACATCCATAAAGGGGATGGCGAGTTGCGCTACTTTTTTGAGGTCAGTTACTGGCGTCTGGTATTTGAAGGCAACGCCTCCAAAATATAATCCCGACCAGCCGCTGGCCTGTCGTCGCGTAGCGAAAGTTTCGGCGATTGCCGTTGGGTTTTCTGCTCGTTCTTGAATGCCGGCGTTATCGATCCAAAGGCCGGCGGTATCTTTTGGCACCGAGTCAACAGCTGCTGATCCTAAATCTAAACAATTGAGGCCAATCCAATAGTCTGGCACTTTTTCTTTGATCGCTTGATAATAATCGAGCAGATACTGATGGGTGATTCGATGATTGATCAAGAAGACGCCGTTAGCTCCGGCGGCTTTCGCGATTTGCACGTTACGCCAGACTTGGTCTAAATATACGGCATGAATGACAACTAGTAGTGTATGCTGATTCGGAAAGACTTGTTTGAAGGTACACATTGTTGGCGTTTCTCCCGTTGTTGTTTTGTTGCAGTTTAAAACATACAAGATTAATTGTTTAATGTCAATCTAGTCGGGTAATGTGTACATACATATGGCGGTTTTTCCAAAAGTATGGCAAAATCAGCTACTATGTGTACGAAACTACCTCAGGATGCTCTCGAAGAAAGGTTGAGATGGGTGCTTCCAATTATGAATAAGGAAATTAAGCTTAATG
>CAISTG010000062.1 GCA_903888345.1 Candidatus Buchananbacteria bacterium
AGACAGTAAGGAGGTTGGCTTAGAGGCAGCCATCCTTTAAAGATAGCGTAACAGCTCACTTACTAAGAGATTTTGCGCCGCAGATAATCGGGGTTAAACATGATACCGAAACTTAGGATTATATTTATTTTCGAATAAATATACTGGTAGGAGAGTATTCTCTTCTGCGATGAAGCCAAAGGGGTGACCCATGGTGGAGCGTAGAGAAGTAAGAATGTTGGCACAAGTAACCACAATGTAGGTGAGAACCCTACACACCGAAAAACCAAGGTTTCCTTCGCGATGTCAATCAGCGAAGGGTTAGTCGGGCCTAAGGGGATGGCGAGAGCCGCACCCGATGGACACATGGTTAATATTCCATGACTTTTATACATTGCGATGGGAGGACGAAGCTCAGTATGCTTTGCGCATTATTGGATTTGCGTTCGTGCTTTAACTGCGATCTTTAGGTAAATCCGGAGATCTTTCTTTAATGATGAGCGGAAATAGAGCGAAAATCTTACGGTTCGCCGTGAGAGATAAAGCAAAGCGAGCTTCCGAGAAAATTCTCTAAGCTTAAATGTATAGAAACCGTACCGTAATCCGACACAGGTGGTTTGCTCGAGAAGAGTAAGGTGAACGAGTGATAGCTCTTCAAGGAACTCGGCAAAAAAGCAGCCGTAAGTTCGCAATAAGGCTTGCCCATAGCAATATGGGCTGCAACAAAAGTATCCCTGCTAACTGTTTATCAAAAACACAGCTCCCTGCAAACTCGTAAGAGGAAGTATAGGGGGTGACGCTTGACCAATGCCAGAAGGTCAACCAACGACGTTGCTATCCGCAAGGGTAGTGGTGATTGTTGTAAGCCCTGGTGAATGTCGGCCGTAACTATAACGGTCCTAAGGTTCTCGATTTATCTTCGGATGAGTCGAGAAGAACTAGGACTGTCATAGGAAAAGATAAATAGATTTAAAAGCAACTTAAAATTACGCAAAAGTTACCTACGATGTAGTAATACAATCGGTAGTTCAAAAAATGTGGTTATCAAGAGACCAACGCCACACATCCTACTAAAATTTTTAGGGATGAAGATAGAGTCCAACTCTGAGGAATAGTTGAGCGAAGTTCCTTGTCTGGTAAGTTCAGACGTGCATGAATAGCGTAATAAGTTGGGAACTGTCTCGAAGAGCAGCTCGGTGAAAATGCAATACCGGTGAAGATGCCGGTTACCTGCAGTTAGACGAAAAGACCCTAGAAGCTTTACTGCAACTTGGTATTGAGTATATGTTTAAAATGCGTAGCGTAGGTGGGAGGATTTGAGATTTTTCTTTCGGGAAAAGTTGATCCGTCAGTGAAATACCACTCTTTTTGAATATATATTCTAATCTCTGAGGCAAAAACTCAAAGAAACAGTATCTGGTAGGTAGTTTTAGTGGGGCGCTACCCTCCCAAAAAGTAACGGAGGGGTCTATTAAGGTCGGCTAGGCGCGAATGGAAACCGTGCCGATAGTGTATTGGCAAAAGCCGGCTTGACTGTGAGATTTACTAATCGAACAGGTGCGAAAGCAGAGCAAAGTGAACCGACGGTCCGTGTTAGAAGCGGCCGGAGATTATCGGACAAAAGCTACTCTAGGGATAACAGGCTAGTTCCGCCTAAGAGTTCATATCGACGGCGGAGTTCGGCACCTCGATGTCGGCTCATCTTATCCTGGGGCTGGA
>CAISTG010000063.1 GCA_903888345.1 Candidatus Buchananbacteria bacterium
AAGAACGAACTGTTAGCTAATCCCGACAATGCCTGGGAACTCTCACTAATTGAAGCTAACCTTGATATTCCCGCTGAAGGTAAAGGAAAAACCATTGCTGGTCGAAAACAACTCGAAGCCAACAAATCATCCAAAGACTACCTTAAACTCTTTCAAACTGATCCCCAATATCGAGGTGAAAACGGTCAGACACCAGAAGGAGCCGCCTATGAAGCTATCGCTGCTCTCTTACAACGACAAACCGCCATCAATGATTATCAAGGATCGGGAAAGATCAATTTCTGCGTTGGTAGTTATGGGTCCGGCGGTATCCCGCTTCTCTGTTGGCGCCGTAACTCTCGTCGGCCGTTCGTTGGCAGATACGATCCTGGCGCTCGGGATGACGGCTATGGGTGCCGTCCTGCGGCGAGGTTTTAGACGGTAAATTGGCCTTTGGACCTTGGTCCCTTTTTAATCTTTAATTTTAAACATTAAACGTGTTTAAAAAACTTGAGCAGTTTATCGTTGAGATTGTAATTTTAGCTAACGAAGCGTAATTTTTTAGCGGGTTAGGTTCGTCCACTTTTCGTCTATGGTAAAATATTACCATAGCTATGGTATTAAATAACCATAATAATTTATTTGATTAATTGTATCATAAATGATACAATTAGAGCATAAAAATGATACAATTAATTATGCCTAAAAAAATCAAGCAATTAAATAAAAGACAGGAGCAGATTTTGGCGATTATAGAAATTAAACAAATAGTTGCCATAGCTGACATTTTAAAAAAAATGGCAGAATTTTCTCGCATTACGATTATTCGCGATTTGAATTTATTATTAAAAAATAAATATCTGACACGCAGTGGAAGCGGGAGGTCAATAGTTTATCAGTTATCGAAGCAATATCTATTAATAAAACCGATAGATGTTGTTCAGTATTTCAAATTGTCGCCAGACAAACGAGAAGTTACAGAAAGATTTAATTTCAAATTATTCGGCAATATTGCCAGTCTGTTTACTGAGGCAGAAAACCAGCAACTTAAACCAATCATCGAAAAGTATCGCCAACAAGTAAAGCAATTAGATAAAAAGAAATTGACCAAGGAGTTTGAGCGTTTAACTATTGAATTGAGTTGGAAGTCGTCAGCCATCGAGGGTAATACTTATTCACTGCTCGAAACTGAAGCGTTAATCAAGAATGGGCAATTAGCTAAGGGGCATAAAAAAGAAGAGGCGACGATGATTTTAAACCATAAAGTAGCTTTAGATTATATTCGCAAAAATTCCTCCAGCTTCAAAAAAATATCTATCAAGAAAATTATTGAAGTTCATTCTTTACTAATAGCAAGACTTGATATTGCACCGGGACTTCGTCGGGGCTTAGTAGGAATTGTGGGAACCAAATATCGACCGCTTGACAATCAATATCAAATAAAGGAAGCACTGGAATCCGCTTGTGTCGCGGTTAATAAGGAAAAAGACCCACTAGAAAAAGCTTTGATTTTAATGATTTTAATCGCCTATATTCAGCCATTTGCTGATGGCAATAAGCGCACCGGTAGGTTGTCGGCCAATGCTATCTTGTTGGCGCATAATTTGTGTCCTTTGTCATATCGTAGTGTCGATGAAGTGGAATATAAGAAGGCCGTGATATTATTTTATGAACAGAATAATATCAGTTACTTCAAAAAGTTATTTATTGAGCAATTCGAGTTCGCCGTTAATAATTATTTCCTCTAACCTATGAACCCCGAACGTCACCAATCAACTCAAGTAGAGTCCCAAGACCCCAACCAAGAGGCCATCGAGGCCTTGGCGGAGCGTCTAAGTCTCAAGGAGCAATACCTGGCTCAAGTCAAAGTAT
>CAISTG010000064.1 GCA_903888345.1 Candidatus Buchananbacteria bacterium
CGATATTCAGGTGTCAGCCACGCTTCCGAAGAATGTCATCTGGGACAACAAAGAAAATCACAATACCGGAGATGTTATTTATAATTCGAAGACCAAAAAATTGCTGTGGACTATTTCTCGTCTGCCTAAGTCAGCGCAGAATACGGCAGTGGATTTCAATGTCAGCATTACACCGACCATAAATGATATTGGAAAAGTTTTAATTTTAATTCCGCAAGTGGATTTGACGGCCATTGATATGACAACCGGCGCTAATGTAAGCAAGTCGGTTAGGGCGATTACTACGGCTTTCAAGGATCCGATTATGGGTGATTTAAGCGGGATAGTGCAATAAATAAAATCGCTCTCCTGATCGCATCAGAAGAGCTTGTCACGTTAGAGTATTAAGGTTTTTACCGATTTGGTTTCCAGAGTTTATGAGAATACGAGCAGAAATGGTATCAAAACTCTGGATACCCGTTTGTTTGGGGCCAGTAATGGAATTATTGTTATAACAGCCAAGATCCGGTACGGGCTTATACATCTCTATAACCGGAAATTTTTCGGCGCCGATTCCAGAACGCATCGACGCTATATTTGCTGGCGTCTTTTTAGAATGTATACCCCCTTTATTAAGAAGAATGTCTGGCGGGGCATATAACGAGGAGGAGGAAAAGTTCCTTCAATTTCAGGCATGTTTATGTGCCTCCTTTCTTTTTCGGTTGCGGTTAAGGTACAATATTGTTAGACTTTTATTATCGCTAAAATTATAAAATCTGTCAAAGAAATGTTTAAACTTCTCAAAAAATCCCAGAAGTCTCAAGCGCGTTTGGGAAAATTAAAAACAGCGCATGGAGAAATATCCACGCCGTTTTTTATGTCTATCGCCACCAAGGGAGCGGTGAAGAATTTGGACACTCCGGAATTGGAAGGACTTGGCGCGGAAATAATTTTGTCCAATACCTATCATCTGTATCTCCAGCCGGGAATGAAGATTATGAAGAAGGCCGGAGGTTTGCATAAGTTCATGGATTGGGATGGGCCAATACTGACAGACAGTGGGGGATTCCAAGTTTTTTCATTGTCGAAGATTAGGAAGATTTTGCCAGGTGGCGTAGAATTCAGATCACATATAGACGGAAGTAAACATTTACTTACGCCCAGGAGTGTTTTGGAGATTCAGAAAGTGATCGGTTCGGACATTGCTATGATTCTTGATGTTTGCCCTAGTTCCACGGCCAAAAGGGAAGAAGTGGCTCAAGCCGTGGAAACCACCTCCCAGTGGGCAAAACAGGCCAAATTAGCCCTGTCTAGAGGCATGTTTAAGGAACATTCCAGGGAAATCACCAAAACATCAAAACAATTGAACAATAGAACAATAGAACAATTGCATTTTGGAATTATCCAAGGCGGAACTTTTCGCGATTTAAGGTTAAAATCTCTTAATGATCTAGTAAAATTAGACTTCGACGGTTATGCAGTTGGTGGATTAGCCGTGGGTGAAAGCAATTCCCAGATGTATGAAGTGCTTGATTATCTAGCTCCACAAATGCCGGAGAAAAAACCTAGATACTTGATGGGCGTTGGTACGCCGGAAAATATTGTCGAGGCAGTGCGAAGGGGTGTGGATATGTTTGATTGCGTTATTCCCACTAGAGAGGCTAGACATGGCAGACTGTATTTACCGCTGTCATTGCGAGGGAGCTCAAGCGACCGTGGCAATCCCGCGGGATCCCCACGTCGTCCGATTACGGACTTCCTCGGGATGACAACCAAAAACAAGTTTTATGAAACTATTAATATA
>CAISTG010000065.1 GCA_903888345.1 Candidatus Buchananbacteria bacterium
CGAGCAATGGCTAAGACCTGTTGTTGCCCACCCGAGAGATTGGCTCCGTTTTGTCCCATTTTTTCGCGAAGCATCGGGAAGCGCTTAAAAACAGTTTCAATATTTTCTTTAACTAATTTTTGGTCAGCAATGGCAAAGGCACCCATCTCCAAATTTTCCTTCACTGTCATGGTTGAGAAAACCTGCCGACCCTGCGGTACAAAACTGACCCCCAAATTAATAAGCGAGTGGGTCGGCAAAGAGGTTAATTCGTCATCATAAAATTTGATCGAACCGGCGCGCACGTCGGCCTGATTAAAAATGCTTCGCAAAATTGTCGACTTCCCCGCCCCGTTAGGGCCAATCAAAGCAACAATCTCGCCAGGCTTAACCTCAACGTCGACATCGTGCAAAATATCCGGCCCGCCGTAATAACCGGCTGTTAGATTGGTAATTTTAAGCATGCTTAAATTATAACAGAATAAATGACTTTATTCAGTAATCGTCGTTGGCACACCATTTTTAATCATCCGCACGACCGCTTTAGTGTTAACGATATGATCTTGGCCCATATTTAATGTCCCCATCGCGCCATTGAAGTTTTGGATGCCAAGCAAGGCCGAAACCACTTGATCAGACGCTGGCTTGGTTTTGCCGTCGCCCGCTTTTTCGAAAGCATAAACAAGCATATTAATGGTGTCATAGCCGTTGCCACCGCCAAACTTAGGGGTCTCACCATAAGCCGCCTTAAACTTATCCATAAAGGCTTGGCTTTGATCAGCCGCATTAACGTACCATAAACCTTCGAACAATTTCGGTTGATCGGTAAACTCGAACGATTCGATTGAAGTTATTGGGGTCTTAATTCCCGCCTCTTTAATTTGCTTCGCCAAAATTTCTAACTCTGGGGCCACCGCCTCAACAAAGTAAATCTCCGCCCCAGAATTTTTTGACTTGAGGATAATTGAACGAAAATCCCTTTCTCCAGATTTATAAGTTTCATCAGCAACAATTTTAATATCGGTACCCTTAAGATTCTCTTTGAGTGCCTTAATGGAAGCAGTAATCCCAGGATTATCATTTTGGTAAAAAACGGCCATCTTCTTAATACCTTTTTTCTGAAGTTCAGCAACAAATAACTTTGTTTCCTCATAAGGAGGAGTCCAATGGATGAAGTTATAATTACCCTTCGCCACATTCGGGTCAGAAGCGCCACTATTAATATTAACGATTTTGTTTTGCTCGGCGATTGGATTAATAGCATTACCGACTGGCGAGCCAATCGTTACCAAGGTATCAACCCTATCAATTGAAATCATTTTGTTAACCGCCGTTACTGCGGAGAGAGGGTTAAACTGGTCATCTTCAAAAACGACCTCGTAATTATATTTATTAGTGCTGGTACTAATTTCGGACATCGCTAATTCAATTGCCTTTTGGAAACTAACGCCCAAAAAAGCGACATTGCCCGTCAGCGGAGCACTGACACCAATTTTAATTGTTTGCTTTTCGCCAGCAGGAATTAACGGTTTTGAGCCGTAATACCAAAATCCGACAATGATTAGGATAATTACAACGATAGCGACAATTGATTTAATTGTATTAGACA
>CAISTG010000066.1 GCA_903888345.1 Candidatus Buchananbacteria bacterium
ATGTTCATTGGTATAATCACGAGAGATATCACTTAGGTAAGGATATGAACGGATTAACCCCAATACAAAAATTTAATCAATATCTGTCATCGGTCGAATCAAAAGTGTCACCCTTGACTGTTAACTAAACAGAATGCTGGCTTGATTATCGGGCTAATTTGATATATGATTGTTTATGAACTATGAATAAAATCAAGCCAAAATTAGTTGTCATTTTAGGTCCGACCGCGACCGGCAAAACTAAGTTAGCTACGAAGCTTGCTGCTGATTTTAATGGTGAAATAATCTCAGCCGACAGTCGGCAAGTGTTTAAGGGTATGGATATAGGTACTGGCAAAGATCTCAAAGACTATGTTTTGGCTGGTCAGGTCGAGAAGCGTGTAAAATCGGGCAAATTGAGCTTCAAGACTGATTCTATAAAGGTCACCAAAGGCTCTAAAACGAGCTATCAGGTGCCATATCATTTAATTGATATAATTCGGCCAATGACGCCATTTAACGTGGCTAAGTACCAAAAATTGGCAAAAATGGCCATTGCTGAGGTGGTTGGAAAGGGACGATTGCCGCTTTTAGTTGGCGGTACTGGATTATATATTGATGCCGTCATTAAAAATTATGATTTTGCTGCTGGCACCACTGGATTAAAAGAAATTAGAGAAAAGTTAAATAAACTTTCTTTGCCGAAATTATTGGGAAGGTTAAAAAAAATCGATCCAGAAACTTTTAAAGTCATCGATCAGAAAAATCGCCGGCGTGTGCAGCGGGCGGTGGAGATTTTTGAAACGACCGGTATTAAAAAATCGGTTAGCGATAAGATGCATCAACCGGATTATGAGTTGTTAGTTTTGGGAATTGATTTTCCACTTGAAAAAATTTATCAAAAAATCGATAGCCGTTTGGAAACAAGAATTCAGGAAGGCATGATTAAGGAAATCAAAAAATTACGACGCGAGGGAGTGAGTTGGAAGCGACTAGAAGAGTTCGGCTTGGAATATCGTTATGTCTCCAGGTATTTGCGCGGACTAATCAGTTATGAAGAAATGCTTGAACAACTGAAAAACGAAATTCACCATTTTGCTAAACGGCAATTGACTTGGTTCAAGCGCAATCCGGAAATTGTTTGGCTCAATAATTACGCGACGGCCAAGAAAAAAATTAAAGAATTTTTGAAAAAGTAAAACGGTCCGCGGTTGCGGATCGTTTTTTGGTAAATGAAAAAGCTCGCGGCGTTAGCGGCGAGCTGGGAAAGTTAATTATTCTTCGAAAGCGTCTGAACTTTCGGGTTTAACGATCGTCAGATTAAGTTTCACAACGAAATTTCTGCGTAAGGAATAATTGAGTCCGGCAGTAGCAATGATCAAAATGCTTTTTCCAGAGTCAATATTGCAGATGCCGGAGGTTATTTTTTGCAAGTAGTGTCTTAGGCTTTCACCTCGATAAGCAATCTCATCGTATCCCTCAAGACACTCGATGTCCAAGGAGTTTGATCCGAACTCGTTCATTAACCAAAACTCTCGACAAATTGCTCCAGTAGTCAAAGCCTGATCGTGTCGCCATTGATTAAAGACGTTGCTGCTTAAAGCGAGCGGTCTCAGACCGAGAATTTCATTAGATATTCTGGTAATGGTAACTGATTGACGGACAAAGTCATCTGTCATTGACTGATAATACGATCCCATACCCCTAATCGATTGTGCTTTTTCGTCGCGGTGGCAATAGGGTTTTCGATGAAAAACGCGACGGCGAACATATTCCAGTTCGGGACCGAACTTGTGGTCACCAGTAAGTTTTAGCCATCTATGGTGGCTAACTTCAGGAGTTTCGATGGCGGCATGAGCCGCCATAAATTGTTCGATAAAATATTCGGGCGGATCTTGCTGTTGAACTTTGGACATGGCTTTACCTTTCGTAGGTTTTCCGGCCACCTGGGCCTTCGGCCATTTGCGGTTTTGCCGGCTCACAGTGAACCGACTGGCTAATTTATCATAAATACAATTTTTTGTCAATATCTAAAAAAAACACCAGCCAAATGGCTGATGTTTTTTTGATAAGTTGTATTAAGCTACGCCGATTTCAATGTCTTTGGCGGCCAGATACTTGATGACGATTTCGGTGGCCGCGCCATTATAATCTGTCCACTCTTGTTCTGACTTGATGCCCAGATGTGCACAGATAGCTTCTTTTTTATGACCTTTGGCACCGATAATTGTCGTTGCTCCTTCGTATAGACTGGGGATGGTTACGCCCGGAATTTTCCCGGTGGCCACTGCATCGACCATGACTTCATAAATATCACCGCGACTGAGGTCAAAGATGGCGGACTTAATTAAACGTAGTGATTTTTTTTCTTCGGGAACAAGCTCAGCATTTTCTATTGGTTGTTTTTCGGCTGCTTGCAGGTGATGTAAGTTGATTACTTCGGTGGCTGCTTCGAGATAGCGTTGGCAATCTTCCGGCGAGTCGGCGCCAAGAAAGGCCAGAGCGGTCGGATCTTCACGCTCGATTAAAGCGGCACCTTCAACCATGCTTTTTATCTGAACCACTGACAGTTGATCAGCAACATAAGCGGGACTTTCCAAAACCATTTTTTTGTTTTCAAAAAAGAAAAATTTAATTTGGTTTAAGGACTTTTTTTGTTGAGCGGTGAGCGGCGTTCTTTCCGGGGTAGCGGTTACTTCGGGCGGGAGACTTGGAGACAGTTCGAATTTTCTCATATATTTAGATTAATAGCGAGGGCGCGGGGAGAGGCCACTGCTGCCGGTGGGACGGCCGAGTGAGCTGGCAGCACCGCGGGTGCTTTTAAAGGAAGAGGTTGGTTGAGAATTGCTGCGACTGGATAAGGAGGAGACGGCATTGGAGTGACGACGGCTGCGGGCTAAAATTGAGGGCTCGCCGGGTTTCGGCGCATTAGGGCTAATGCCCTTAGTGTTTAAACTGGTCGTTCCATAGCTAGTCAAATTCTCTTCGGCTGCTTCAAGGATATTCTCTTTAAGCCTGTTGGCAATACTTTGCGCTTTGACTCGCTCTTTATTCAGATAGGTTTTGATGGCGGTTGTCGGCGATTTTTCGAAACCATAAACGCGAGCACGATTCAATGTTTCCGCTAGGAGTTGCATTTCTTTGACAGAAATAGCGACATCGCGATAGAGCACCTTGCGGATTTTGTCATCACTAAACCCAGCTTTTTTTAAAGCTTGTTGCGCACTAGAAAAGGCCGACCCGCTCAGTTTATGGCCACCAGTAGTGGCATGGTAGAGCTGAGACAATTGGATTGTCTTCGGGGTGTATTTTTCTTTTAGTGAGGGTTTAAAAAAAAGACTCATCGTTGTATTTAAATTTTTTTCTGTACCCGTTTTTGTTCCCGTTCCCGTCTTGCCACCATTTGAAAATATTGTGCTGATTTTATGCGGGAACGACTCAAAAATTATCGCAAGCGACAGCGTCAGATAATTTTTAGGAGTGAAGCATAAAATTCAGCCATGATTTTCAACCGGTCGCGACTTTTTCTTTTTGTTAGC